>DATFGJ010000399.1:0-2236 GCA_035249585.1 Lacipirellulaceae bacterium | reverse complement strand
TCGATATGGCCGCATTCTTAAGCGCCAGCGCCACTTGCATTTCGCGGCGCTCCACCATCGGACGTTCGATGGCCACGCGCCACGCCCTACCGTCGTCGCGTCGTCCGGCGACTCGAATCTCACCCCCAAGCTCCACGAGATAGTTGTCAATGCCATGTTGCCTTAACAGCGCAGCCATTTGATCCACCGCATATCCGGGAGCAATCGACGACAAGTCGACTTCGAGGCCGGAGATGTGTTTTCGCAATGCCGGCGGGTCGCGTCGTACGTCGAGTCGTTCGTATCCCACAAGCTGGCGTGCAGCCTGAACCGTCGCGTCATCAGGCGGTTTGAAGTCAACGCGACCATTTCCGCGTTTTTTGGGGCCGAAGTGCCACAGCCGAACCAGGGGGCCTACCGTGACATCCAGCGCCCCGTCCGTCTTGCGGCTAATTCTCTGCGCCGCCGCGACGACCTCGGCCGTCGCGCCGGAGACTGCAAACCATTCACTCGGCGCCGAGCGATTGAACCGGCTTAGCTCCGAGTCCTCGCGATAGGTTGACATCTGCCGGTCGGTTTCCGACAGCAGCGCTTCAACGTGTTTCGTCAGTTGCGGCAAATCAACTGCATATTTGCCGGGAACGACTCTGACATGGTAGGCGGTACCCATAGTGGGGCCGCCGAACGTGAGCGTCTCCGCATCCGCCGAGCACGCGAATGTCGTCCACGAAACCACAACCATCGCCGCCACATTTCTCATCGTCGGTTGACCCTGTTCGCCGCGGGGCGCTATACTCGACCGCTTCCGTGGGTCGGGCTTTCCATCCTGAGACGAGCATCTGAAGTCGAGCTTTCGAGCCTAATCCAAAGAGTTGCGTCGACCTGGAAAGGCTGACCTATGTTCGATTCTAAACCGCCCTGATCGACCGGAGTAGCCGGAATGAAGATTCATGAATACCAGGCCAAACAGCTTCTGCGCGAGGCGGGCATTGCCGTGCCGCAGAGCATTGTCGCCAGCACGGCCGACGAGGCCGCCGCCGCCTTCAACCAGCTAGGTGGGCCATTCGCTGTGGTGAAAGCACAGCTACACGCCGGCGGCCGCGGCAAAGGCACGATCAAGGACAACCCGCAGCAGCGCGGCGTGCAACTGGTGCGCAGCGCCGAAGAAGCAGCCAAGGTCGCCGGCAATCTGCTGGGCCACAAGCTGGTTACCATTCAAACCGGCCCGGACGGCCAAACCGTCCGCCGCGTCCTGGTGGAGGCCGGCTGCGACATCGCCCGCGAGCTGTACCTCGGCATCGTCATCGACCGCGCCGCGGCGATGCCTGTCCTCATGACCTCCAGTGCCGGCGGCATGAACATCGAGGAGGTCGCCGCCACGACGCCCGAGAAAATCTTCAAGGAGCCGTTTCATCCCGACGGTGGTCTGCAGGCCTATCAAGTCCGCAAGCTCTGCGCGAAGCTTGAGTTGGAAGGAACGAGCGTGCGATCGTCCGACAAATTCATGCGCTCGTTATGCCGGCTGTTTGTCGATCTGGACTGCAGCCTCGTGGAAGTGAACCCGCTAGTCGTCACCAAGTCGGGCGAGCTCATGGCACTCGATGCAAAGATCAGCTTCGACGACAACGCTTTGTTTCGCCACCCGCAATTGGCCGAGCTGCGCGACATCAGCGAGGAAAACCCAAACGAGCTGCGGGCCGCCAAGGCGGGCCTCAGCTATGTGCAGCTCGATGGCGACATCGGCTGCCTAGTGAATGGCGCGGGACTGGCGATGTCCACGATGGACCTCGTGAAGCTACACGGCGGCGAGCCGGCCAATTTCCTCGACGTTGGCGGCGGCGCCAACACGGAGCAAGTGACCGAAGCGTTCCGCATCCTGCTCTCCGACAAAAACGTGCGCGCCGTGCTCGTCAATATCTTCGGCGGCATCATGCGCTGCACCACGATCGCCCAGGCCATCGTCGGAGCCTACAAGCAAGTCGGCTTCAACGTGCCGCTGGTGGTGCGGCTGGAGGGCACTGAAGTCGAGGAAGGCCGCAAGATTCTTGCCCAGAGCGGCGTCGACATCATAGCGGCGGAAGATCTCACAGATGCCGCGAACAAAGTTGTCGCTGCCGCCAAAGCATGACCATTTTAGTTATCGCATGAATTGCTTTGAGCATCCTCAGAAACCGGCACTCGGCACTTGCACGTTTTGTGGTCGCGGGCTGTGCCGTGACTGCGCCTCATTCGTACAAGGGAAGATGTCCTGCCGCGG
>DATFGJ010000398.1:0-6932 GCA_035249585.1 Lacipirellulaceae bacterium | reverse complement strand
CTGCCGGAGGAGCGGATTCACAACGCGGTCGATGAGATTCGCCGCGAGCTGCGCGATCGGCTGGAGCTGTTCAAGACGCAGGGCAAGCTGCTGGAGGCGCAGCGGCTCAGCGCGCGCACGCGGTACGATGTCGAGATGATGATGGAGATGGGCTACTGCCCGGGCATCGAAAACTACAGCCGGCCGCTCAGCGGGCGTGCGCCGGGAACGGCGCCGTACACGCTGTTTGATTTCTTTCCCAAGGATTATTTGCTATTCGTCGACGAGTCGCACGCCACCGTGCCGCAAGTCGGCGCGATGTTCAACGGCGACCGCAGCCGCAAGGAGACGCTTGTCGAGCACGGCTTCCGTCTGCCCAGTGCGCTCGACAACCGCCCCTTGCGCTTCGCCGAGTGGACCGAGCGCATCAAGCAGGTGATTTACGTCTCAGCAACACCCGGCCCCTACGAATTGGAGCGCACCGGCGGCGAAGTGATCGAGCAAGTCGTGCGGCCAACCGGCCTGTTGGACCCGGTCGTCGAAGTCGTCTCGGCGCGCGGGCAGGTGCCGCACCTGCTCGCGCAGATTCGTGAGCGGTCCGCTGTGGGCGAGCGCGTCCTCGTGACCACGCTCACGAAGCGGCTGGCCGAGGATCTTTCGGCCTACTTCACCGACGAGGGCGTCCACTGCAAGTGGCTGCACAGCGAGCTGGACGCGTTCGAGCGCGTCGAGCTGCTGCGCGACCTGCGGCAAGGCAAGTTTGAAGCTCTTGTTGGCGTGAACCTCTTGCGCGAAGGGCTCGACCTGCCCGAAGTCTCGCTTGTCGCGATTCTCGACGCCGACAAGGAAGGATTTCTGCGCAGCGAGACTTCGCTCATGCAAACGATCGGCCGTGCCGCCCGCAATGTGAACGCCAAGGTGATCCTGTATGCCGACAGAGTCACCGAAGCCATGCAGCGCACGATTGAAGAAACGGCACGCCGTCGCGCCCTTCAGGAAGAATACAACCGCGAGCACGGCATCACGCCGGAAACGATCAAGAAGGCGATCTTTGCAGGCATCGAGGCCGAGGCCGCCGCCCACGCCGAGGCCAACGCCAAGGTCGGCCGCACCGACGAAACCGAGTACATCACCGAGGAATACATCGCCGAGCTGGAAGCTGAAATGTTCGCCGCGGCCGAGGCCATGGAATTCGAGCGCGCCGCCGCCATCCGCGACCGCATTGGCGACCTGCGCGACCAGATCGGCAAGCCAGTCTCGGCGGTAGGCGAGCGCGACGGCGAAACCAACGGCGCCAAAAAGCGCCGCGGCAAAAAGAAGATGGGCGACCCGGCCGCATGGAAAGGCCGCGTCCCGCGTCCGAAAAGAAATATCTAATATTCGGCAAAAAACAAATTGCGTGGTATCTACCACAGCGCTTTGTTATCATCAGGCGCAGTTCCGCTCCTGCCCGCTTAAGTAATCGCTTGCGGTCTAGCTCCGCACCCGAGCGCACCGCAAACCTCGCCCAAGGAGAATCGCCATGAACCGCCCAAGTCGTCGTGAGTTCCTGGAAGACGTCGGCCGAGGCATGCTGGTGGCCAGTCTAGGTTCGGCCGCATTCGAATTCGGCATGGCACGGGCGATTGCCGATGATGCAAGTGCACGCCTGACGTTCGGCTCGCTTGAGCCGCTCGTCACATTGATGCAAGAAACGGCGCCCGACAAACTTCTGCCGCTGCTGGTGGAGAAACTTAAATCCGGCGCGGAGCTGAAGTCGCTCGTCACGGCCGGCGCCTTGGCCAACGCCCGCGCGTTCGGCGGCCAGGATTACACGGGCTACCATACTTTCATGGCTCTCGTGCCGGCATACCAGATGTCGGCCGAGCTTTCCGGCAAGCGCCGAGCACTTCCCGTCTTGAAAGTGCTTCATCGCAATAGCCGCCGCCTCCAGGAGCAGCAGGCCAGCCACAAGGACGTGCTCGAACACGTGCACCCGGCCGAATCAACCGCACCTCCCAGCGGCGAGTCGCTGCGCGACGCGGTTCGCGCCGTCGACTGGAATGGAGCCGAGCAGCAATTCGCGGCAATCGCCAAGCGTCCGGCGGTCGATGCCTTCAACGACCTCCAGCTTGCCGTGATGGACGAAATCAACGTGCACCGCGTGGTTCTCGCCTGGCGGGCCTGGGCCATGCTCGAGCTCACCGGTCAAGAGTACGCGCATTCGCTCCTGCGCCAGTCGCTGCGATTCTGCCTCGACTCGGAGCAATTCATGCGAGACCGAGGCAGCGCGAAGTCCGCAGTCCGCGAGGTCCTGCCCAAGCTGTTGGATCAGTATCACCTGCTCAGCAAGCCGCTCGGCAACCAAAAGGCCGACGACGGCCAGGTCGACGAACTTGCGCAACTGATCTTAACCGGTACCCGCGACCAGGCCGCCGAGGCTGCCGCCGCGGCGCTAGCCGAGGGCACCGATCCCGAATGCGTCGGCGAAGCAATCTCGATGGCGGCCAACCTGCTCGTGCTGCATGATCCCGGCAGACGCCAGGAGCACAGCACGCCGGAAAAACCGGCCGGCTGCGTGCATGGTGACTCAACCGGCGTACACGCCTCCGACGCGGCCAATGCCTGGCGAAACATCGCCCGCGTTTCCAACGCGCGCAACACCGCCGCCAGCTTGATCGTCGGCGCATATCATACCGCCGGTCAGTTCGAGTACGTCAACAAAGATCGCTATCCTTACACGCATCTATTGGAGGAAATCGATTCCAAAGACGCTGCTGTGTTGCTGGGCCAAACGGAAGAAGCGATCCGCGGCAACGATCAGGCCCGCGCCTGCGCGGTCGTCGAGCGCTATGGCCAACTCGGCCTCGCGCCGCGCCCCGTGTTCGACCTGCTGTTGAAATACGCGGTCAGCGAAGATGGCGCGCTACATGCCGAGAAGTATTACCGCACGGTGGGCGAAGAATTCGCCGCCACGCGCCCGGCCTTCCGCTGGCGCCAGCTGGTCGCCCTCGCTCGCGTTACCGCCAGCGAATGTGGCTACCCGGCCCCCGGCTTCCAACAAGCCTGCGACCTCCTCGGCGTGGCATAAAAACTGGGTGCCACTGGCTCCGCCAGTGCATCCTGAGAATCGTCAAGCCGCATAACGGTGCGAGTTGAGCAGGCGACAGCTTCCAGCCCCCCCTCTCGGTGCCACTGCTGCTCTAAGATCCGCCCCGCCACGGCGGGCAGGCAGTGGCGAACTTTCCAGCAGTGATCCCGACCGCTAACCTTACGGATATGAATAAAACAACCCTGTCGTTCGTGCATCGAGCGGTCGTTGTATTGGCCAGTTGCCTCACGGCACTCCATACTCACGCAGCGCCCCCGCGCCAAACGCGCCAAACGCGCGTCGCAATCGTCGACGGCCGCTGGCGCATCAATGACGAGATTACCTATCTCGGGACGCGCGTCGAGGGCTTGCTCCTCAACGTGCGCATGGTTAATGTGACGTTTGAAGATCGCAACCGGCCCGAGTTCGATGCCGACGCCAACACCAACGAATTCATCGCCCGCATTCCAGATTACGTCGCCCACGGCGTGCGCGCCTTCACGCTGAACCTGCAGGGCGGCATGCCGGGGTACGAGGGCGCCGTCAATTCGGCCTTCCGCGCGGACGGCACTTTGCGTGATACGTACTTGCAGCGCGTCCAGCGTGTCATCGACGAGTGCGACCGCCACGGCGTCGTTGTGATCCTCGGCTGCTTCTACCAGCGCCAGGACCAGATCCTCAAGGACGCCGACGCGGTCCGCGCCGGCGTGGTCCACGTGATCGAGTGGATTCGCGCCGCCGGCTACACGAATGTCGTGCTGGAAATCTCCAACGAGTTCGACCACGACGGCTTCGACCATGCGATCTTGAAAACCTCACAAGGACAGGTCGAGCTCATCCAGCTCGCGAAGAAAACGGCGCCTGAGTTGCTCGTGGCCACCAGCGGCTTGGGCCACGGCCGGCTGCCCGATGATGTTGCCCGCGCGAGCGATTTTCTGCTCATCCACTTCAACGGAACGCCGGTGGGCGACATCCCGGATCGCATCGCCCGGCTGAAAAAATTCGCGAAGCCGATCGTCTGCAATGAAGACGACAAGATTGGCCGCGACGCAGCCGACGCATTAACGCGCTCGATCGAGAACGGCGCCTCGTATGGCCTCATGCTTCAAAAGCTGAACCAAACCTTTCCATTCGAGTTCAAGGGTGGGGCCGACGACGCTGTCTTTTACAAAACGCTTAAGCGGCTCGCCACGACCTCTATAGCCGGGGACTCAGACCTGAACCACAGCTCATACTTCCCACCACCCGAATCGCAAGGCGGTTGGCGACAACTGACGTCGCCCGACGACATCCGCCGCGTTGGCCGTGCCGACCCGGATAAGCTCAGCACCATCCGCGACTGGCTTCTGGCGAGCGACGACCGCGACTTCGCCGCCGTTGTTATTGCGGGCGGCCACATCGTCTTGGAAGTCGAGCGGGGCAATAGCGCCAAAACGGATTCGCGCCGCGTCGCCTCCGTCTCGAAAGCCGTCTGCGCCACGGTCCTGGCCATCGCCTCCGAGCAAAGTCAGCAAGGCCTCACATCGAAAAAGATGACATTCGATGATCCGGCCTTCGACTTCATTCCGTGGGCTGAGCCCCTCAGCGATCCGCGCAAGCGCGAGATCACCGTCCGCCAGCTGCTCAACCACACCTCGGGCATCTGCCCCGAATCCACGGGCGCGCCCAACGACGGCACGTGGCAGTACATCCTAGGCCACACCGGCGACGAGCGCACCGCAAAGCTCGCCTTCGATCCCGGCGCCGGCTGCGGCTATTCCACACACGCCTTCGCCCACGCCGCTCTCGTGTGCGAAACGGTCACCGGCAAGCCCTACGACGAGTTCGCCATCGAATTTCTTTTCAAGCCTCTCGGCATCGAGCACTGGTGGTTCCAGTTTTACGACGGCGGCGAGCGCTACGGTCGCCATCCATCACACGGCCTGGGCATGCCAGCCCGCGAGCTGGCGCGCATCGCGTACTGCATGCTGCGCGGCGGGCGCTGGCACGACCAGCAAATCATCCCCAAGTGGTTCGTCGACGAAACCGCCGCAGCGACACACGAAGTCGAAACGCCTGAACTGCGCTGGAAGCTGAATCCGCAAGTCTTCTCCCACGGCTGGGAGCTGCCGGCGCGCCATTCCGGCCCAAGCGGCCGCAGCGGCGCCGGGATTCCCGACGATGCCCGCGCAAAACCCGGCTCCGGCGGCCAGTTCATCGCCTTCGTCCCCAGCCTCGACCTCGTCATCACGCGCCAAACCGGCTCGAGCGGCCAATGGCAGTACGAAGAGTATCTGCGCCGAGCCGCCGATGCCATGAGAAACGGCCAGTAATCGACTGCCGGCTGTCGGAATGGCGCGCTGCTTGGAATTTTTCTCGATTCTGACACAATCGTTGACGAAATTCCGCGGCCTTCGGCAGCTCTCTTCTTAGGGCCTTAATTCAGCCTTGATTGGCAAACGACACATAGGCCGACCAGCGGCATGCTGGCTTGGCGGGTCAAATCTCGATGGCGGCGGTACGTTTACCAATTAAGGACCAATGATATCACGGTTTGAGATGGACACCGACCAACTCCTCGATCGCGTTGCGCAGGGCAAATCTTCGGCAGCGGCCACGCTGCTCGATCGTCACCGCCAACGACTGCGCCGCATGGTCCAGCTGCGCATCGATCCGCGCCTGGCGGCGCGCATCGATCCCTCCGACGTAGTCCAGGATGCACTCGGCGAAGCCCATCGCCGGCTGCCACAATTCGCCGCCGAGCGACCGATCCCGTTTTACCCCTGGCTGCGCCGCATCGCCTGGGAGCGGCTCTTGCAAATGCGTCGGCACCATCTGCAAGCCAAGCGCCGCTCGGTGATGCGCGAGGACGTGTTGCCGCTCTCCGGCAAATCGGAAATCCTGCTCGCCGAGCGATTGGCCGCATCAGCCAGCCCCAGCGAACAGCTCGTGCGCCGCGAGATGTGCCAGCGCGTGCGCCGCGCCATCGCCGAGCTGCCCGACAACGATCGTGAAGTGATCGTCCTGAAGCATCTCGAAGAACTGAGCTTCCAGGAAGCGGCCGCGGTGCTCGAAATCGGCACGGCCGCCGTCTACTCCCGCTATTACCGCGCCATCCAACGACTGCACCGGCTGCTTAACGAAAACTAGACTTATCCTCCCTCTCCCTCTGGGAGAGGGCCGGGGTGAGGGAAACCATAGAAACGACGTTCTTTTTCTACCGAACACAATGAATTCCAAAGCTCACGTATCCACTGCTGACTCGACATTGACACGGCGCGTCGCCGAACTCGTCGAACGACTGCAAGCCGGCCAGCAGATCGACCTCAAAGTTTTCTGCAGCGACTCGCCCGAGCAATTCGAGCAACTCGAAATGCTGCTGCCGACGCTGCAGGCCGTCGTCGATCTGGAGAATAGCCTCGCCGGCCACTCGGTTGTGCGCGGGTCTCCCGACCTCGCACATCCCTCGGGTGCCACTGCTGGTCAAAGATCCGCCGTGGCGGACTTGTCCAGCAGTGCCCACATCGACGGCTCCGCCGTCGGCCTCCTCGGCGACTTCCGCATCCTGCGTGAGGTGGGGCGCGGCGGCATGGGCGTCGTCTACGAAGCGGAGCAAATCTCGCTCGGCCGTCGCGTGGCGTTGAAGGTTCTCCCCTTCGCCGCGATGCTCGACCGCCAGCAGCTGGCCCGCTTCAAAAACGAAGCCCGCGCCGCCGCCACGCTCGACCACCCCAACATCGTCGCCATCCACTCGGTCGGCGTCGAACGCGGCGTCCACTATTACGCGATGCAGCTCATCGAAGGCCAAAGCCTGGCGCAAGTGGTGGAACAGCTAAGAGCAGGGAGCACGGAACACGGAGCAAGGAGTAAGACAACCGACCACGGATCCTCCTCCTCCGTCGCG
>DATFGJ010000397.1:0-3037 GCA_035249585.1 Lacipirellulaceae bacterium | reverse complement strand
CGTTAACGTTGAAGTTGTCAAATACGAGGTCCGCCGATGCTCGGCCCGAAACCAAAACCAAAGCCGCCATTGCCAAAAGAAGCTTCTTCATACCAATCCTGCCTTAAATGAGTTGATGAGGATGGAATGCCGTCAAACCGTCCGCTAGCACGGCGTTTTGTCCGCTGCGCGCAATATAATTGCGGCCTCGAGAGGGTCAACAAGAATCTTGAAAAAACGCGAGATAAGTTCTCGTCTTTGCGCACCATGCCCGCGCGCTCGCGCACCGGCATTTCTTTTGCGCAGTGCGCACGCGCCGCTGCGCAGAATCGCACAAAGCGCCTGCCAGGTTACAAGAATGTTGGGGCGTCCCGTTTGGCCGAACTCACGGCCGAAGCCGGCGCCGAATTCGGCGCTCCGATCAAACCGATAAATAACCGCGAGGCAGCGTCGGGGTCAGAGACCCCTCCCACAAAGAGAGTTTTGTGAGCGCAGGCTAGTGGGCATGCAATCGGCTGCGTCGCGAGAGTGCGACCAGAGCGACGAGTACCATTAGAAATAAAGTCGAAGGCTCGGACATGCTCGAGACCATTGAGCTAACATCAGAGCGGGCACGCGACGGCCACAACTGTTTCCCCGCTGGATCGAAGTGTGAGCGACTCGCGGAAAAGAATGTCGCTCGGTCGCGACGAGAGTCCTTCCAGATTAGGCGCGGCGGTATGCTTAGCGCGGCTTGCTGCGGCGGTGGGCCTGCTTGTGATGAACGCACAGGCTGATTTTCGCGCGGGCGTGAGCTTCTTCGGGAGTTGAATCGTTCACGGGCGAGGCGCCGTGCTCGCCGCAATCGACGCACACCCAGACGCCGCAGTAACCGTTTCTACAGGCGGCAACGTAGACATCGTAGCGCACACCATCCAGCCGAAATCGCTCGCGGCGCGTCCAACCTGGACTGGAGTCTGCCAATTCGGGGTTGGCGTTCGCAAGAGTTTCAGGCATGGTTGAATCTTGTTGGATGGCGGCGAACGAAGGAAACAACGAGCGTTTGGCGCGATTCGCGCACAGCGGGCCTGGCCGGCGGCATTTGAGTGCCAGCAAGAAGTGCGCCGAAATCCGGCACTACGCCAAACTGACCGTCGAATGGGAAGCGGCCTGGCACACAAATCGTGCAAATTTGCCGAACAAGGCCGCAAGGCGCGGAGTGTCCGCAGAAAAGCGGCATTGCCCGCTGCGCGGCGAGCGCGCATCGTGGGCCCCATGCGAAGCGCGGACTTGACCCCCGTCCAGGCCCAGGCTCTCAAGGAGAAGCTGAGGCCGATGCTCGCCTACTTGGGGCGCCTCGAAAAGCGGATGCACAAGCGGCGCTTCCCGCCCGACGACAAATTAGTTCACCTGGTCCGCGACGCCTACAACGCGATGCACGCGCTCAACGTCGAGATTCATTACCTGAGCTGCACGAGCGGCGTGGGTCAGCCGAGCAAGCACCCCGACTAACGATGTCAGGTAGACATAGGCAGGCGAGCCGAGTGCGCCGCATAGCACCTGGCAATATGAAACCGCCAAGAACGCCAAGGCGCAGAGTGCAGTCAGAAAGGCAAAAAAACCCATCATCTTGCTTGGCTAGCTTGGCGTACTTGGCGGCTTAATTCATTCTGTCCGAAGCTCTAAGCAATTTTTATGCTGTCTACCACGATCAAAATCCTGCACACGGCTTTCGTTTGCGTTTTGGTGCCGGTTTATTGGCACCAGTACGGCCCTCAGAATTTCTTGTGGTTCTCCGACCTGGCGCTGATTCTAAGCGTCATCGCGCTGTGGCGCGAAAGCAGCTTGTTGGCCAGCATGCTGGCGCTTTCGGTGCTGGTGTTCGACCTCATCTGGTGCATCGACATCCTGGGCGGCTTGCCACTGGGCAGGGCACTCGTGGGATTCAGCCCGTATATGTTCGACCCAAACTATCCACTGTGGCTGCGATTGCTGTCGTTGTTCCACCTGTGGATGCCGCCGCTACTTGTTTGGATGGTCGCGCGCTATGGTTACGACCGCCGCGCGCTCGTGCTTCAAACGCTCGTGTGCTGGATTGTTTTGGTGGCCAGCTATTTCATCAGCACGCGCAAGGAGAACATCAACTTTGTATTTGGCCTCGGCGAATCGGAGCCGCCGGTGCCGGGACCGGTGTATTTCGCCCTGCTCGTGATCGCGATGCCGGTCTTGTTCTACTTGCCGACGCACTTCGTGCTGCTGCGATTTGAGCGGAAGCAGCAGCCGGGCGGCGCATAAACGAAAGCCGCGATACGATTTGAACCGCCAAGAATGCAGAGACGCCAAGAAACGCAAAGAACCGGCAATTCTTTGCGCCCTTGGCTTCGGCGCGAGCGCTCAGCCGAGCGGCGTACTTGGCGGTTTCATTGCATCAGGTATTCAGCCCGACCAGCGGCTTCGCCTCGCCGTTGGGCGCCGCGTCGGCGGCGATCTTTTCCGCGTAAGTCCGCAGGTTGCCCAGCTCGGGGCTGTCGAGGCCCAATTGGAACCCCGACTTCTCCGCGACCAGCAGGCTGACGAGCAAACCCACGAGCCCGCCCATCGGATTGGGCGACGCGTCGCCGTTGCTTTCATGCCCGCCGGTCAGGAACACGCGCTCCGGCACGAGCGGCTGCGTGCTGTGCGCCAGCTGCTCGGAAACCTGCGCCAGCGCGTACAGCCGCGGGTCGCCGTAGGACGCAATCCGTCGCAGCAGCACCGAGGCCTCCGTCAGGCCGACCTGTGCGATTCGCTGAGCTTCGCCGCGGCCGGCGAGCTGATCGCGCTTGGCTGCGGCCTCAGCCAGCACGACGGTCTGTTCGGCCTCGCGGCGCGAACGGGCCAGTTCGCCTTCGGCGACCACGACCGTCTGCTCGGCCTTCTTGCGAGCGACCGCCAGCTCGGCCTCGCCGTGGCTTTCGGCCACCTGTATGTTGACACGGGCGTTGGTGAGCTTTGTCTGCTGGTCGGCCAGCGCCTCGGCCTCGAACAGCATCTTTCGCTTTTCGGCCGCGATGCGCTGCCGGTCGTAGGTTTCGACCTG
>DATFGJ010000396.1:0-4841 GCA_035249585.1 Lacipirellulaceae bacterium | reverse complement strand
GGCCTGATGCCCGCTGACAAGATTGTCCAGCACGCGCACTCGCTCGCCGCGCTCCACGAGCGCAGTGGCGACATGCGATCCAATGAAACCAGCGCCGCCGGTGACCAGGCAAATTCCCATCGAGGACAAGATACAAGATGCACCCCTCAGCCGCTACGCAGGCGAGAGAACAATTGCCGATATTCTTGCCGCCGCGCTTGCGGTTTGCGAGCGGGCTGGTCTGGTGTTTCGTCCTCGATTACGAGGATCGGCTCCTCGTCCAACAACCCAACAGCGCTCTCCGGAGACCCTTCTGCACCCTGCACGTGCTCGGCCGCAAAGCGATTGAACCAATCGCCGAATTTGATGTCCTCGTCTTCGGGCAATACTGGATCAAACGCGGCATCGCCTGCGCTATCCATCTGTGCCGCAGAAATTAAGGGAATCGGAGTAAGCGGCAACAGCTCCGGTACAACGGCCAGGCGCAGCAGCGGTACGTTTTGCTCGTCGTCGGCACCCGAATCCGAGTCGCTGCACTCGTCGACAAACTCATCGATTGCCTCGCCGGGCACAGTGATCGAGTCTGCTGCTTCCTCCGGCGGCGAAGGCATGAGTCGAGCTGCGGGCGTTTCGGTGGCCTGGTTCTCGACAGGCAACGGCGCAACGGTGGATGCGTTGATCGCATCTTGAACCATGGAAGCAAATCCCGGATCGCGGCGATTTTCGACGCGAATCCTCGCTCGCAGGAACATGTTGTCCCACGCTGCGAAATTGTCGAGGACGACTTCCTCTTCGTCGAATTGCTCGCCGAAAGGATTCGCCGGATCCCGTACGATGGCCTCGGCCCGTTCGATCGCCTCGCTCGGCATCGGCAGCTCTTGCAATACATCGTCGACGTCCAGCTCGGTGGGCTCGATCTCCGCCATGTCCTCGCAGAGCTCATCATCGACCATCGGCTCGACGCGAAGCTGGCCGAACTCCACCACTTGCGTCGATGTCGCCGCGGCCGATGTGCTCGAGGGGGTTTCCCAAGGCGTTGGCAGCTGCTGCAAATCGGACCAGGCCGCCTGAATCAGATTCCGATCGATGCGGGCAAGGTTCTGCGCTTCGGCCATGACCAGTGCTCGATCGCACAGTTGATTTACCAGCCGCGGCACGCCGTCGGTTGCCTCGAACACGGCAGCGGCGGCTTCGACGGCGATCAACTCATTTGGATCAGCGTCCGAAGCTGCAATCTGCGCGCGGATGTATTGCGACGTTTCTTTTCGCGTCATTGGCGCAAGGTAACAGCGCGCAGAGAGGCGTTGACTGAACGACTCGAGCTCCACGTGGGCGAAGGATTCTTCGAGCGCCGCAGAGCCGGCAAGAACAAGCCGCACTCGCGGCGCGCCGCCGCGAACCAGGTTGGTCATCACGCGGAGCTCGTCCAGCAGCCCGGGCGAGAGCGATTGGGCCTCATCGACCAACAGCAAGAGGCCGCTCGGAGACTCTTTCGCCGACAGCAAGTGGTCCAGCAAGCTGAGCCGCAGGTCGCCTTCGCCGGTGATGCGGTGCGGCAGGCCCAGCTCGAAGAGGATCGCCTGCAACAATGCCCGGCGGGTGCGAAGCGGGGCGCAGGCGAGCAATACGACGTCGAACTGCTCGTGGTACTGAGCCGCCAGCACTTGCAGAAGCAGCGATTTGCCAGTGCCGGGGCCGCCAACGATAAGGCAGGGTCCATCGCCCCGGTCGATGGCGCGGCCCACGCGACGGCGGGCGTCCTCAATCGACGCGGCCGGGAAATAGCGGCCCACCTGCGGGCAAGCAGGAAACACGCGCTCTCCCCGCGTGAGCAGCCCTTGCAGATCCAATCCGGCAGGCGTGGTTGGCATGATTGGGCGGTCCGTGAAAAGCTTGCGGAAAACAAGGGCGCTATCGCCTTGAATCGGCTGTCGCGTGAAGGCGCCTTCAGATACGCGGCAAAGAATTAACCGGAAGGCATCCAGACTTCACGGATCGATTATCGTCTCCGATTGCAGCTCGCAGCGCAACAACATTATGCAAGTGGTAGCATAAGCCGCAGCCGCAACGCGGCGATCGCCAATAGCCAGGGGCGTGAGCCCCTGGGTTCGTTTGAAAATAAATGAAAATAAAAGCCCCAAAGGGGCGCCAGTGGATTACTTTCGCCCCGTTGGGGCTTGCAACTCTTGGCATCAGGACCAGGGGCTCACGCCCCTGGCTATTGACTGTCGGCCCGCTGGGCCTCCAAGCAAGCACGAAATCTTCCTGGCAGGCAAGGGCTTTCGCGAAATGCCCAGCTCGCGCCACCGGCTTCGATCTCGTAATGCGTTTGACTGGCTGCTATCAAGCTATCCCCCGCGATGAGCTGCATCGTATGATAAATGCATGTTCCGTATCAAGATTTGCGGCATCACGAATGTTTCCGACGCGCTTAGCGCGGCGGACGCTGGCGCGGACGCAATCGGGCTGAATTTCTATCCTAAAAGTTCGCGATTCATCGATGCGACGGTCGCTTCGGCAATTTTAAAAGTCGTGCCGCCGCAGCTTGGGCGAGTTGGCGTCGTCGTCAATGAAAGAGTCGAAGCCCTTAACCGGTTGTTGGCTCAATTCGAAGTGGACGCCCAGCCCGGTCTACACGCCATACAGCTTCACGGCGACGAGCCACCGGCGATTCTGACGTCAATCCGAGCCAAGTATTTAATTCGCGCACGGCGATTCACGGATCAGGGAATAGCGGCAATCGCGGCCGACCTTGAAGCCTGCGACAAAATGCGTCGCTTGCCCGATGCGGTACTCATCGACGCGGCGACCCCAGGCAGGTACGGCGGAACGGGAACAACAGTGAGCTGGAGCGGACTCGCCGATTACCGCCGGTGGCTGCACAATGTTCCATTGATTCTCGCCGGCGGGCTGACGCCGGATAATGTGGCCGAGGCGATTCGCATCGTTCGCCCGCACGGCGTTGACGTCGCTAGCGGCGTCGAAGCATCGCCCGGCAAGAAGGACCACGCCAAGGTCCGCGACTTCGTTGCAGCGGCCCGCGAGGCGTTCTCGCAACTCAAATCATAACAGGTCAGCAAGTAGCAGCCGGTGACCGAGCCGCAATGCGGCGATCGTCAATAGCCAGGGGCGTGAGCCCCTGGAATTGTGATTCTTGAAATTGAACGTAAGAAGCCCCAAAGGGGCGGCATTAGCGGATTTCTTTCGTCCCCGCCGGCCCCATGGTATCGCCTCGGCGCGATTAGGCGGGTGTCCCCGAGGCGTGCAAATGGCCTTGATTTCGGCCGCCGGGTATGGTATACATTTGACCATTTCCCCGACGAGTCGCTGGGACGGCACATTGCGCGACGGGCCGGCTCGCGCTTTCGGTGCGCGCCGATACGCTGCGCTGAACAAACTGCTCCGCCCGGCAATCCCCTGCGCAAAAGTGCGACGGAAACGGTATGCCGAAGGTGCGCAAAACAGTGTGGGGGAGTTTTGCGCATCTTCGGCGAATCCCGAGGAATTCGATCATGCGTAGGTCAGGCCTTCTAGCCTGACGTGCGCCGGATGAAGTCAGCCTGGAAAGGCTGACCTACGTAAGCCGCTCCTGCCTTGTCAGCCGCGGCGGGGGCCAACTACAATAAAAGTTTACTTATTTTGGGACCCGCCAAGAGGAGTTTGCCGTGACGCAGGTGGCCACGAAATTGCCGTATAAAGTGCTCGATTGTTCGCCCGCCGAGTTCAACCGGCTGGCCGATTGGGGCCGCAAAGAGATCCTTCTGGCCGAGAACGAGATGCCCGGCCTCATGGCCCTGCGCGAAAAGTATGGCCGTACGAAACCGCTGACAGGGGCACGCATCGCCGGCTGCCTGCACATGACGATTCAGACCGCGGTGCTCATCGAGACGCTGCGCGAGCTGGGCGCGGAAGTCACCTGGAGCAGCTGCAACATCTTTTCCACCCAGGACCATGCGGCCTGCGCGATCGCAAAGGAAGGCATCCCGGTTTATGCCTGGAAGGGCATGACGGCGCAGGAATTCGACTGGTGCATCGAGCAGACGCTGTTCTTCCCATCGGGCGAGCCGCTGAACATCATCTTGGACGATGGCGGCGACCTCACCGCGATGGTCCACGACAAGTATCCGGAGCTACTGGAGAATATCCGTGGCCTCTCCGAGGAAACGACCACGGGCGTGCACCGGCTCTACCAGATGCACGAGCGCGGCGAGCTGAAGGTGCCGGCGATTAACGTCAATGATTCGGTCACCAAAAGCAAGTTCGACAACCTATATGGCTGCCGCGAGTCGCTCGCCGACGGCATCAAGCGGGCGACCGACATCATGGTCGCCGGCAAGGTGGTCGTCATCGCCGGCTACGGCGACGTAGGCAAGGGCTGCGCCCAGTCGATGCGCGGCCTGGGCGCCCGCGTGATCATCACCGAAATCGACCCGATCATCGCCCTGCAGGCCGCAATGGAAGGCTACGAAGTCACCACGATGGATGAGGCCGTCGAAGAAGGCGACATCTTCGTCACCGCCACCGGCTGCCGCGACATCATCACCGGCAAGCACATGTCGCAGATGAAGAACGACGCGATCGTGTGCAACATCGGTCACTTTGACCTGGAGATCGACATCGCCTGGTTGGAGGGCGAAATCAAGGCCGGCCGCGTGCGCAAGCAGAACATCAAGCCGAGCAATGTCGGCGCCGTCGACAAGTACACGTTTGAGGACGGCCATTCGATCGTCGTACTTGCCGAGGGCCGACTGGTAAATCTTGGCTGCGCCACGGGCCATCCCTCGTTCGTCATGAGCAACTCGTTCACAAACCAGGTGCTCGCGCAGCTGGCTTTGTGGACCGAAACCGACAAGTTCGAAATC
>DATFGJ010000395.1:0-3392 GCA_035249585.1 Lacipirellulaceae bacterium | reverse complement strand
GTCAACGCCGCGCGCCGGCGAGCCGCCAGCCGGCGTGCCGCGCGCCGTCAGATCCGCCGTCAGAAATTTTGTTCGCAGTGTGCCGAGCAACTGGCTGTACAGTCGGCCGGAATCCTGGAATCGCACTTCCTGCTTCGTAGGATGGACGTTTACATCAATCATTTCCGCCGGCATGTCAAGCCGCAGGAAGCAAATCGGCTGCCGCCCCGTGACGAGTAGCCCGCGATAGGCTTCGCCCAGCGCATGCTGCAGCGCCCGGTCGCGAATCGCGCGGCCGTTGAGAAACAGGTACTGCATCCGGCCGGTCGCGCGGTTGTGCATCGGGTTGGCTACAAAGCCGCTAAGAATAATTCCGCCGCTTTCGCTATGTATTTCGATCAGATCGGCCGTCAGCTCGTCGCCAAAAAAGGCCGCGATGCGCCCGCGGATATTGGCCACCGGCGGCAGATCGTGCACCAGCCGGCCGTTGTGCGAAAGCGTGAAATGAATCGACGGATGCGCGAGTGCCAGCCGGGTGACAGCTTCGATCGAATGACCCATCTCCGTTTGTGCCGAGCGCAGAAACTTGTGCCGCACCGGCGTATTGAAGAACAGGTTGCGGACTTCGATCATTGTGCCAACCGGGCAACCCGCGGGCGCCATCGGCCGCGCGGCGCCGCCCACCACTTCCAGCTCCGCGCCGCTGGGCGCATCGGGCGTGCGGCTGCGGATCAGCAGCCGGCTGACTTCCGCGATCGAGGCCAGTGCCTCGCCGCGGAAGCCGAGCGTGCCCACGGAGAACAAGTCTTCGGCGGAGCGGATTTTACTCGTCGCGTGGCTCGCGGTGGCCAGCGGCAGCTCGCTCTCGGCAATGCCGCAACCGTTGTCGGCCACGCGGATCATCTCGCTGCCGCCCTTCTCGATTGTGACGTCGATTCGGGTAGCCCCGGCGTCGACCGAGTTCTCCAGCAATTCCTTGACGACGCTGGCCGGCCGCTCGATCACCTCGCCCGCCGCGATCTTGTTCACGACGCTCGGTGGAAGTTGCTGGATGTTGGGCATGGGATAGGAGTCTCACGCAAAGGCGCTAAGGCGCAAAGCGAACTGAAATCGAACCACAAAGGTCACGAAGGGCACAAAGAGATATGAATCTATTTCCATCCGAGCAATGTTTTTGACTTCGTGTCCTTTGTGCTTCGTGGTAGAATGAATGTTCGTAGTTAAAACGCTTTTCTTTGCGCCTTCGCGCCTTTGCGAGAGACGTTAAGACAATCCATATTCCTTAATCTTCCGATACAGCGTGCGCTCGCCGATGCCGAGCATGCCGGCGGCTTCTTCTCGGTTGCCGCCGGTCACCTTGAGAGTTTCGGCAATGAACATGGCTTCGATTTGGGAGATCGGTTTGCCAACCAGGTCGTGCAGGCCATTTGACGCAGTCGTCGTAACGACCTCACCATCAGAAGGGGCAAGCTCCGCAGGCAGGTCATCGACGTCCAGCACTTCGTCGATGTCCACGACGACCATGCTTTCGATCACGTTCCGCAGCTGGCGGACGTTGCCGGGCCAATCGTAGCCGAGCAGCCGGCGGCGGGCGGCCGTCGAGATGCCGCGCACCGATTTTTGATGCCGCTTCGAGTGCTCCTTCACAAAGAAATCGATCAAGAGCGGGATGTCCTCGCGCCGCTCGGCCAGCCGCGGCAGCGTGATCGTGACGACCTTGAGGCGATGGTAGAGATCCTCGCGAAAAGTTCCGTCGGCAATCGCCCGCTCCAGGTCGCGGTTCGTGGCCGAGAGGATCCGCACATTCACTTTGACTGGCTCGTTCGAGCCGACGCGCGTGATCTCGCCGCTTTCCAGCACGCGCAAGAGCTTGATTTGCGTGGGGATGGGCATGTCGCCCACCTCGTCGAGAAATAGCGTGCCGCCGTCGGCATACTCGAATTTTCCCTGGCGATCGCTGGAGGCGTCGGTGAACGCTCCGCGGATGTGGCCAAACAGCTCGCTCTCCAGGATGTGCTCGCTGAGGGCGGCGCAATTGAGGGGCACAAACGGCCGCTTTTTGCGCGGGCTGTTTTGATGGATCGCCTTGGCCACGAGCTCCTTGCCCGTGCCGGTGTCGCCCTGGATCAGCACGGTGGCATCGGTGGGCGCGATGCGCTGCAGGCGCATCACGACGTCATGCATCTGCGGGCTGTTGCCGATGACGCCCTCGAAGCCGAAGCGCTCGTCCAGGCGGCGGTGCAATTCGGCGTTGGCCCGACGCAGGTACTGGCTGCGGGCGGCGTTTTCCACCACCGCGCGAAGCTGCTTCAAGTCGAGCGGCTTGAGGAGATAGTTGAAGGCCCCGCGCTGCATGGCTTCCACGGCCGATTCAATCGTGCCGTGGCCGGTGACGAGGATCACCTCGGCGTCCGGCTGCAGCTCTTTGCACTTGGCCAGCACTTCGAGGCCACCCACATCGGGCATCTTCAAATCGGTGATCACGATTTCAAAGGTGGTGTGCTCCAGCTGTGCAATCGCGTCGCGCCCGCCGCCGGCGACGGTGCACGCAAAGCCGATGCTTCGCAGGCTGTCGGCCATCGCTTCGGCATGGGCAATGTCGTTGTCGACAACCAGCACCTGAATCGGCGGCCCGGTGCTGGCCGCCGTCGATTGTTTGGCGGGCATGCAACGATGATACGCCGCGCCGCGGGGAGCGGAAAGGGGTGGCGACGCAGCGCCAACAACGAGTAAATGAATCAGTCGTCACAGCGTACTTGGTACTCAGTACTAAGTACTCAGTTAAACGTGTTTGGAACGGTCGATTACGCGTACGAATTTACAAACCATCGTCAATCGCCCATACCCGCAATCCGCGCCGGCACCGGCAGCTCGATCGTGAACTGCGTGCCGCGGCCGAGTTCGCTTTGCACGCTGATGCGCCCGCCGAGCGCGGCGATGATTTTTTGCGTCGTCGGCAGGCCAAGACCCGAGCCGCCGGGCTTCGTGGAAAAGAACGCCTCGAACATCCGCGACGCCGTGCGCTCGTCCATGCCGCAGCCGGTGTCGATCAAATATAGCGCGGCGGTATCGCCCTTGGCCGCGGTACGGACGATCAACTGCCCGCCGTCCGGCATTGCCTGCTTGGCGTTGATGATCAAGTTCAAGAGAGCCTGGCGGAACGCCTCGCGGTCGATCATCACGCGCGGCAGGTCCGGGTCGAGATAGCGCACGACCTCGACACTCGCCTCCTTGGCTTCCGGCGCGAAGAATTCAAGCACGTCGTCAATTTGGTGATTGAGATCGGACGGCTCCAGGTGCAACCGCCGCACTTTGGCGAAATTCAGAAAGTCGTCCAATAGCGACTGCAGCCGCTGGCACTCGCGCCGCACGATGTCAATGCGCTTGGCGGCCCGGCGCTGCACCGGCGTTTG
>DATFGJ010000394.1:0-4478 GCA_035249585.1 Lacipirellulaceae bacterium | reverse complement strand
GCTGGACCCGAAACTGCAGCAGCTTCGCCGGGCGGTCGCCCTGAGTGAAGAGCAGCTGAAGAACAAGCGTCTCACGGTCGCCCAGGATATTGTCTGGGCGCTGATTAATAATCCTGCGTTTTTGTATAACCATTAGTAGGTCCGCCGAGCCGAGGCGGACATACATCAAGGCGGTGCCGCTCGGCTCACGGCACCTACAGCGGAGGCTCGCCATGTTTCGAATCATCGGCCACAACGGCAAGGATTTGTGCGACGCTCATCTCAAGCCGAGCCGGCGTGACGTGCTGCGCGTCGGAGGAGCCGGCATGCTCGGCCTTTCGCTCAGCTCGCTTCTCAAGCTGCAGGCTGCTCAGGCGAGCGCGGAACTGGCCGGCGGCGGGCCCGGCTGGGGCAAGGCCAAGAGCATCATCATGGTTTATCTGCAGGGCGGGCCGAGCCATCTCGATTTGTGGGATCCCAAGCCGGACGCCGCGGAAAACATTCGCAGCGGCTTCAAGAACATCGGCACGAAGCTGCCGGGCGTGCACTTCACCGAGATTCTGCCCAAGCTCGCGCAGGTGAACGACCGCTTCACGATGATTCGCTCGATGAGTTACACGCCCAACGGGCTGTTCAATCACACGGCCGCCATCTACCAGATGATGACCGGCTACACGACCGACAAGGTGAGCCCGTCGGGCCAGCTCGAGCCGCCCAACGCGCAGGACTTTCCGAACTTTGGCTCGCAGATCGTGCGGCTGCGGCCTCCGACCGAGCCGATGCTGCCGTTCGTGATGCTTCCACGCCCGCTGCAGGAGAGCAACGTGGTCGGCAAAGGCGGCTCAGCCGGCTTCCTCGGCAAGGCGTTCGACCCTTACACGCTGTTCCCGGACGGCGATGACATGGACATGAACAAGATGGACCGCGTCAAGGTCGACGACCTGACGATGCGGCCGGACATGTTCAAAGTGCGCCTGGAGCGCCGCGCGAAGCTGCGAGATCTTATTACGGCCCAGATGCCTGCCGTCGAAAAAGCTGTAGAGAAGGAAAACCTCGATGAATACTACCAGCGAGCCATCAACCTGGTGACATCGGGCCGGGCACGCGACGCGTTCGATTTGTCGCAGGAACCGAATGCGCTGCGCGACCAATACGGCCGCAACACATTTGGGCAAAGCTGCCTGCTCGCGCGCCGGCTGATCGAGGCGGGCACGCGCGTGGTCGAGGTGATCTGGCCGAAGATTGCCAACTCCGACAATCACTCGTGGGACCATCATTCCGACCTCACAAAGCGAATGCGCGACCAGTCGGGCCCGATGCTCGACGCTGGCCTCGCGGCTTTGATCGAGGACATGGACAACCGCGGACGCTTCGAGGACACGCTTCTTGTGTGCATCGGCGAGTTCGGCCGCAGCCCGCAGAAGGGCGTCAGCACTTCGGGGAACAGCAACAGTGCCGATGGGCGCGACCACTGGCCATACTGCTACACGGCGGTATTAGCCGGGGCCGGCGTGAAGCGCGGCTACGTCCACGGCAAAAGCGACGCGACAGCCTCGGCGCCGCTGGAAAACCCGGTGCATCCGACGGAGATCCTGGCCAGCATTTACCACGCGCTCGGCATCCACCCCGAGACGATCGTCTACAACCACCTCAACCAACCGCGCGAGCTGGTGAAGGCGCAGGCGGTCACGTCGCTTTTTGCATAATGCGATTGCCACGCATTCGGCCGCAATTCTCGATCCGTTGGCTGCTGGTGCTTATCGCGGCGTCGGCGACGTTGTGCTACGTCTTCTTCGTCCGGCCAACCGTGATGGCGTACCGGTTTGTCGAGGTCATTGAGCAGCGCGACTACACGACTGCGCGCGGTCTTCTTCGGTTCGATCATTATCCGTACGCCGGCATACTCTACGACACTGAATCCATCAGTTTTGCGTACGCCGAAGTTTTGCCTCGTGATTGGAACGATATTTGGGCCCTGCAACGCCGACTCATATTGCGAATTCGTCGTCAGGTTAACAGCGACGGCCGTCACCTTGAATTTACCGAGGATTGGGACGTGGTTGCCCATATCAACGAATTAAAAGTTCTTGTCGCTCAAGCCAACTCGGTTCGTTTTACGCCCGATGGCAAAGAATTGATTCGCGAGAAGTAGCTCGCGCGGCACGGTCAAGGCGCCGCAGCTCGCGCATCAAGAATCGCCGTCGAGCGCTTTCGCCGCCTCGATTGCGGCGGGCAGCGATTCATTCGCCATTCCCATCGCGGCGCGACCTTCGCGCAGCCGGTCGCGCAAATCCTGGCGGATGTCCTCGACATCAGCCTCCCAGACGCGCGCCTTTTCTTCGGCCGAGAGTGGCTTCAGCGGCCGGACGATTCGCATGCCGACGCCCGTGGCTGGCTCTTCGGTGAACCACCAGGGGCTTTTTGGAATGTTCGGATCTTTGAACTTCCATTCGTCTTCTTCGGATTTATGGCGGGCGGCGCTGCGGAGACTGGGCGCCGCATCGAGCCAGCTGCCGCCGCGGATCACGCGCGGAAAGACCTTGGTCGGCCAGCAGACGGCGATTGCCGCATCCACCGGACCTTTGCCCAGCCCGGCGTACGTTTCCTCGCGGTATTCATCGAGAGTCCATTCGGCCACGTTGCCGTGCATATCGTGAATTCCCCAGGCGTTCGGCTTCTTGCTGCCCACAGGATGCGTTTGATAGTCGGCGTTCTCGTCGAACCATGCGTAGTCGCCCAACAGCGCTGGATCGTCGCCAAAGGAATAGGCAGTGGTGCTGCCGGCGCGGCACGCGTATTCCCATTCGGCCTCACTCGGCAAACGGTAATTGCGGCCCAAAATTCCGCTCAGCCACTTGGTATATTGCTTGGCCGCAAATTGCGTCATCGTTACGGCCGGTTGATCGGTCGCGTCACCGGCTTCATAAGTAAAACTGGAATCGTACAGCGGCGTCGCCGTCGTCACGGCATCCACGCCCCAGTCCTCTTCGACGCTACCATTCCAGGCGTGGTCCTTAATCAGCTTGAGCTTTTCAACGGCTTGCGAACCGTCGCCCTCCCCATGGTTTGGATTTGTCGTCAGCAGCTGCAGCTTTTTAAATGCATCGTACAAGGCCATGAACGACTGGTACTCGGCCCAAGTTATCTCGCATTTGGCGATCCAAAACGGCTCCACCTTGATGCGCACCTGCGGGCCTTCGTCTACGCCGCGTTCGGCTTCCGATTCAGGGCTGCCCATCAAGAATTCGCCCGCCGGGACGGGAATCATCTCGAAAGTGATGTCGGTCCCGGGAAGCGACTCGGTGTACGGGACCATGTAGAGGCCGTCGACTTCAACGAAGTGCCCGCTTATCGGCTTCTCTGTGACCAGGCCAGGTCCGGTTACGGTTGGGTGACCCTGCTTTGAATGTGCGGCCGTGCATGAAACGAAAAATGCAATCGCCAAAAGGCTTACCCAGACACAGTTGCTTAGAAATGACCGCTTGTTCATGCGAATAACATCAAGAATCGGAGGCAACGGATCACACTACAGAATGACCCACAGACCACATGTTGGCAAGCGGCGCTTGTCGCGACCTCAATCGACGCGACGATCTCGCGCGGAATTGCAAGATGAGCAGCGACGAAAACGCTGCACGGAGCATGCTCCAACGTATAAACGGCCCATCCCGCCGCGGGCATGTTGGAAAGCTGATTTCGCGTTTCTGCAGCGGCGTTTGTGCATCGTGCGGCCGATCGTAGCCCAAGCCTTTAGCTACGGTGGTGCTCAATTAAGTCGGTCCGGGGGCTTGTCTTGCATTGAATCCTGAACATAGCCGTACCACCGATAAAAGTTCACAGCCAGAATCGTCGAACTAGGCACGGCCAGCCATCTGGCGGTGACCTCGTTGACGACCAAGCTCCATTTAGGGATGGCCATGCTGCTTTTTTATCTCCCCTTACCATCCTTCGCCTATGAATTGACACACAACCGTCAGCTCGTTTAATGATTCTCGTTTTTGAATTACCTCGTATCGGTACTTGCGAAGCGGTCCACCGAACTGCTGGCGAGCTTCTTCATACCCCTCTGTCGCTAGAATCTCCATTGCTCGCGGAGAGAGCGAAGGAAATTGACTTCCCATTTCACCATTTGCAGTCACAAGCCAGTACATAATGGCTTCGTTAATACGGTGCTTGGATGAAACCTCATCATCGGAGCGCACTTCTTGGCCATCGCGTGGCCCACCGCAAAAGCGAAAAGTAATTGCCTTTTTGCCAGGCACGTTGATCGTAACGCTTAATTCAACGGCGTTTTCGTTCGCCATCGGAGTGCCTTTTATCCTTAACCAACTACCTCGCGTGGAACGGTGGGATGAACTGCCACAAACACACTGCATGAAGCATGGTGCATTACAAACGTAAGCCAATCGTCAGCCGAGCCGGACGGCGTCCAATATGCCGATGGAGCGGGCAATACGATTGCGTCGTAGCCGCCAGCCGCAATCAAGCGCACGACTTCC
>DATFGJ010000393.1:0-11391 GCA_035249585.1 Lacipirellulaceae bacterium | reverse complement strand
TCGACCGGGCCGACGGTGGCCGCTCGCGTCGGCACCTGCGGCACGTAGCCGCCACCCGACGTGCGGGCATTCTGGATGACGGTCATCGGGTGCAGATCGGTGATTCGCGATTTGAGCTGGCGATACACGGCCGGCGGCGGCGGCTCATCCTGCCACTGGCCTTCCCGCTTCGGCGGATCGTTGAATGCCCAGTGCTTCACCTCGCCTTGACCGCCTTGCATCACCTTGCAGCGCACAAGATCGTAGCTCTTAGAATACGCTTCCAGGTCGAGTGGGAAATGAATATTTTCTGCCGGCATCCGCAGCTCGCGGCGGATGCGATTAAAACACAGCTCCATGTCGGCCTTGGCGAATGAGAGAGGATGGTCCATCGGCACGGGCCGGCCGTCTTCAATCCACTCGTCCATGCCCCAGAAGTGGGCGTTGTCTAATTTCAAGTCGAGAGAATTCACGATACGGGCCACGAGCGGCAACTGCTCGGTCGGGCCAATCGGACCGCAGATTCCGACGGGGTTGTCGGGCGTCGCCCTCTGCCATGTGCGCACGTATTCCAGCGCTTCGGCACAATAAAATTCCTCGAGCGTATCGTAAATCGTGACTTCGAAGCCGTCGCGCGAAAGTTGCAGCAAGTCTTTCGGCGTGAGCCGCGAGGCATCGGCCAGCAGTTCGGCATCGAGCGTCGTGTAGTCCCACCACCCAGGCGCTACCTTGCTGATCGGTCTAGCCATTTAGCAATCTCACGAGTGACAGTATTGAACCGCCAAGAACGCCAAGGACGCTAAGGCGGGGCATTAATTCACACAAATACCTGAATCTAGCGACTGTGTATGAGGATTACTTCAACGGTGCACTCGATTGACGCCAATCGCAAGGCCTTGGCGATCGCGGCGTCCTAGGCGGTTTTATTTTGCATCAACTACCCAGAATTTCGCTCAGCAGATCAAGTTGTGGAAAGGGGTGTCCGCGGTGTTGCACGAATGCTTCGGCGTAGGCCACGCCGGCTTCGGCGCCGCGCTGTGCGCTGTGCCGCTTCATGGAGTCAATATATTCGTCCATGCCGTGATGCGAACGCAGCCATTCGCGTTGCGAGGCGTGGCAGGCAAGCGCCTCTATCTTGCGGTCGACCTGGGCGCCGATGTCGACGTATGTCGTTGGCGCAGTGGGCGCCAGCGTGTACGGGTCTCGGCCTTCGATCGGATCGCAATAGTATAACCACGGGATGGCGGAGCCGGGGACCAGCGGTATGCTGGAGGCATTCGGAATCGGATAGCTGAACGCGGCCCCGCGCGCGAGCAGGTGAACCTGCTCGTGATCGAGCATGTAGTCGTGCCGCGGATGTGTGAAAAGCAACGTGGGTGCAATGCGGCGCAACAGGTCGATTGTTTTGCGGTTCGTGGCCTTGTCGAACACGACCTGAATATCAGGCTCGTCAAGGCAGTAATAAGCGGCGCCGATCTTTTTGGCGGCGGAGAGCCCTTCGGCGCTGCGCACGGCGGAAATCTCCTCGCGCGGGAGCGTAACCGAGCCGCAGTCCCCCGCCGCCACCGTGGCGATGTGAATCTCCCAGCCAACTTCGGCCAGACGAATCATTGTGCCGACGCAGAGGAATTCCGCATCGTCCGGATGCGCCAAGAGACTAAGTGCAACACGGCGCTGGAGAGGCGGCGTCAAGCCTGCGGCTCCTTATGATCGGTTACGCCAGAATATCCTTCACCACGTGACCCGACACGTCGGTCAGTCGGAAGTCGCGGCCTTGGTAGCGATACGTGAGCCGGGTGTGGTCGATGCCCAAAAGATAAAGCATCGTAGCATGCAGATCATGGACATGCACTTTGTTTTCGTGCGCCGAATAGCCGAGCTCATCGGTCGTGCCGTAGGACATGCCGGGCTTGATGCCGCCGCCGGCGAGCCACATGGAAAAGCCTTTGATATGGTGATCACGGCCGGCTTCCGGGCTGTTCACGTCGCCCTGCGCCATGGGCGTGCGGCCGAATTCGCCGCCCCAAACAATGAGCGTCTCATCGAGCATGCCACGCTGCTTGAGGTCCTTGATCAGGGCGGCCGTGGGTTTGTCGGCGCTCTCGCATAGCTCACGCGTGTGCTTGTTGATGCGGTTATGGTGGTCCCAATCACGATGATAAAGGTGAATGAATCGCACGCCGCGCTCGGCCAACCGGCGGGCGATCAGGCAGTTGTAGCCAAACGAGCCGTCCGCACCTTTCACGCCATAGGCATCCAATACGTTTTGCGGCTCGTCGGCGATGTTCACCAGCTCCGGCACGCTCATCTGCATGCGGAACGCCAGCTCGTACTGCGCGATGCGCGTCGAGATTTCAGGATTGCGGACCTCGGCATCGTGCAGCCGATTGAGCGCGTTGACCGTATTGATGACGTCCTCTTGCCGCGTGCGGTCAACGCCGGGCGGGTTGCCCACGTAATGTACGGGGTCGCCCGTCGAGTGAAACGGCACGCCCTGGAACCGGCTGGGCAGGAACCCGCTGTGCCATTGCCGCGAGGAAATGGGCTGCGGGCTGCGCGTGCCGGCGCGGCTCACGAGCACGACGAAGCCGGGCAGGTCGGCCGATTCGCTTCCCAGGCCATAGGTTACCCACGCACCCATGCTGGGCCGGCCTGAGATGCTCGTGCCCGTGTTCATGAACGTGTGAGCCGGGTCGTGATTGATCTGCTCGGTTTGCATCGAGCGGATGATGCAGATGTCGTCGGCGATGCCGGCGATATGCGGCAAGAGGTCGCTGATGCGCTGGCCCGATTGGCCGTGGCTGGCGAATTTTACTTGCGGTCCGTAGCAGCTCAGTTCCTTTTGGTTCTGGAGTTGGGCGATCGGCATCCCGGCGGTGTACGACTGCGGCATCGGCTGGCCGTGCATGTCGGCCAGTTTGGGCTTTTCATCGAACAGCTCAAGCTGCGAAGGGCCGCCGGCCATGCACAGAAAGATCACGCGCTTGGCCTTGGGCGCGAAATGCAGCGGCTGCATTGCGCCGTTCGAGCTGCCCAATGGACCGTTCGCGCCGCCTGCCCACAACTTTGGCTGGAGTATCCCGGTCAGCGCGATCGAGCCTAAACCGAGGGAGGCACGACCGAGAAATGTGCGGCGAGCGAGCAGCTCGGCCTGTAATAGGGATTGATTCATCGCAAGCCTCAATATCGCGAAATCGTTTCGTTCAAGTTTAGCAAGGCGCGGCTTACAGAGGTCCAGGCCGCCCACTCGGCCACCGGCAGATTCTCTGGTCGCTTTGAAATTCCAACCGAGGTTAGCGCCTCGGCCCCGGCGGCATCGGAGGCAAAGTATGCACGGTGGCTAGTCAATAGGTTACCCAGCAGCTCGATTTCCTCGCTGCGCGCGTCGCGCCCGAGCACAACGCGCCATGCCCATCGCAACCGTGCCTGGTCATCGCCATTGGCCTCGGTCAACACGCGTGAGGCCAGCGCGCGGGCCGCCTCGACAAAGGATGGATCATTGAGCAGCACGAGCGCGGCGCTGGGCGTATTTGAAATATTGCGTTGGGCCGTGCATTCTTCGCGCGTGGGCGCATCGAACGCCAGCAGCCAAGGGTGCAAATATTGCCGCTGCCAGTGCACGTAGAGTGCGCGGCGGAACTGGTTCTCGTCGGTCGACGGAAAGTAATCGCGCTCCGGAAAATTCAGGTGCATGTAGTACTTGGCCGGCTGATAGGGCCGCACAAACTCGCCGCCGATCTTCCGCACCAGGAGGCCGCTCACGGCCAGCGCGTTATCGCGGATCTGCTCGGCATCGAGCCGGAACCGCGACTGGCGAGCGACCAGTCGGTTGTCCGGATCGATAGCCTCGACTTCGGGCCGCGGCCGCGACGACTGCCGATAGGCGCTCGATGTGACCATCAGCCGCACCATGTGCTTCATGTCCCAGCCGCTTTCCACGAACTCGACCGCCAGCCAATCGAGCAAATCAGGATGCTGCGGCCATTCGCCTTGCGAGCCGAGATCAAGCAGCCCTTTCGACAGCCCGATGCCAAAATAGCGGTGCCACAACCGGTTGACCACGACGCGGGCAGTGAGCGGGTTCTTGCCGTCGACAAGCCAACGGGCCAGGTCGAGACGCGTCGGGCGGCGGTCGCCCACGGCAAGCGGCTCGAAAAAGTGCGGAACCTGCGGCTGAACGACCTCGCCCGACTGATCCATCCAGTTGCCGCGCGGCAGGATGCGAACGTCGCGTGGCGTAGTGGCCTCGGTAATCATCGTGGGCACGAACTGGTGCTCCAGCTCAAGCCGCTCGCGCTTGAGCGCGATCAGCTCATCGCGCTTCTTCTCCCAGTCGGCTTTGAAGTGCTCGCCCAAGGCGGCTTCCAGCTCCGCAACTTTCTTGTCGAGCGCTTGCACCTGCTCATAAACGGGCAGCGTCCAGGCGAGCATCTCGGGCGGACGCTCGGTGGGCACAGAATTCGAGGCCGCTTTTTCAAACGAACCGTAGTGGTCGACGTCGGCAAAGAAAGCGCCCAGGCTGTAAAAATCGCGCTGCGTGATGGGATCAAACTTGTGGTCGTGGCATTCGGCGCAGCCCATCGACGCGGCCAGCCAGACCTCGGAGAAATTCCGCACACGGTCGGCCAGGTGCTTCGCCAGGTACTCGCCATCCTGCGCGCCGCCCTCGTGCGTCGTCTGTAGCACGCGGTTGTATCCCGTGGCTACGCGCTGCCACATCGTTGGATTTTCGAGCAAATCGCCCGCAAGCTGCTCGATTGTGAACTGATCGAACGGCAGATCGTCGTTGAACGATTTGATGACGTAATCGCGGTAGGGGGCGATGCGATGGTCCTGGTCGCCGTGATAGCCGACCGTGTCGGCGAAGCGCACGAGGTCGAACCACCAGCTGGCCATGCGCTCGCCGTATGCCGGCGAAGCAAGCAATTTATCCACGAGCTGCTCGTATGCGTCGGGTCGCTTGTCGTGCAGAAATTCATCAATTTCCGCCGGCGTTGGCGGCAGGCCAGTGAGGTCGAAATAAAGTCGGCGAGCAAGCGTGACGCGATCCGCTTCGGCCGCAGGAGCAATGTTATGCTGCGCTTGCTTTGCAACGAGAAAATTGTCGATCGCGTTGTGGGCGGGAGCGGCACCCTTCATCTCTGGCGGCGCGGGCTTCTCCGGTCGAATGTACGACCAATGCGGCTCGTACTCAGCGCCCGCGGCGATCCACCGGCGCAGCAGCTCGACTTGCTGAGGCGTCAGAGGCGGGCGGTGAGAGTTCGCCGGCGGCATGCGATACTCGGGATCATCGCTGGAAACGCGCAGGATCACCTCGCTGTTCTCGGCATCGCCGGGAACAACGGCCCATTCGGTGGCCCCTTCCAATGTATCGAGCCGCAACTCGGCTTTGCGATTACCTGCGTCGTGACCGTGGCAGGGGAAACAGCGGTCCGAGAGGATTGGGCGGATGTCGCGATTGAAGCGGGGGACGTCGGCTTCGTCGGCGCGAAGTGATTGTGTCACCACGATCGAAAGCGCGATCATTGCGAACATGCGTACAAACCGGGTGTGCCACTGCTGGCTTGTCCAGCAGTGCGAGCTGAGGGCAAGTACTGCATTGCTCGGCAAGTCCGTCACGGCCGATCTTCGAGCAACAGCAGCACTCGTTCGTTGTCGGTAGGCAAGCTGAGTCAAGAACATCTGCGTCAAGAACTGCAAGAGGGCGGACATTAAAATCTGTCGCGGCGGCGGCAAAAGCCGTCCAGGCGGACATTTCCATATTATTATCCAGAACCGCACGGAGCGTAGCGGGGTGCGAGAGTCAAAATCGCGATTTCGAGATTTTGCACCAACATGACGCGGTTGGAATTTCGGCCCCTATCGAACAGCGACGGCGGCCAAAGGCCAGGAAAAATCTGTGCGCATAGCGACGACGAGGGTATTCTGAAGGTGCTGAACGGAATCCAGCGGCCACTACTTTTAACGGCTGCTCAAGGATCCGAACACCACAAGAGGCGGCGTGAGCTGTCCACCGTCGCAATCTCGGCACAGTGGACATTTGCAGCACGGCGGAGGATCAATTGATGCGACATCGTCACGGTTGGGTTTTTTGGGCTACGTCCGCATGCCTCGTAGCCGGTGGCGTCAACATAAGTCTTGGAGAAGTGACATACATTGATGCGAGCGTGAATAACACCGTCGGTGCGGCAAGTGGCCTCGTCGACTGGAATGATGGCAGCGATGTCACAATGACTAACGGCTCGGCCTTGAATGATGGATTGTGGCGATGGCGTGGCGATCAAGGCAGCCTCGGTGTTTGGGAAGCCACCGGCTCGAATGCCCAAGTTGAAAACGCAGTCGAAATCAAGACAACAGTCACAAGCTTGATCAGTGGCTTGTACGACGTATTTGTATTCTATGATTCGTCCACAGCCGGTGACTGGCCAATCCGCGCCGGACTTACATCGAATCCGGGAATGAACCAGATATACGATCGATCCGGTGCCACGCCGGGTTCGATTGCCGGATTCGACCCATTCAGCGGACCGTTTGCGCTTAACTTCGAGGTCACACCACCGAATGCCGGCTCAGGGCAGACAATGCGGTACGCGAAAATCGGGCAGTTCGACGTTACCGATGGAAACTTATTGGTCTTCGTTGATGATCTCCCGGCCACTAGCTCTGGCAATCGGACCTGGTACGAGGGAATCGGATATCAACTCGCCGGTACCGGTCCTCCGATCATTACGTCTGTGATGAGCGGTATGGCGTCGAACGGATCGACCTGGAGCAATAACCAGCCGCCTAATTCCGCTAACAAATATGAGGTTGTCAGCGGGCATACCGTTACGGTCGACGCGCCTTTTGACGGCCTGGAGTTGAAAGCGACCAGCGGCACGGAAATCGCATTCAGCGTTAGCACTGTCCACGTTCCGATATTGATTATCGAATCGGGAGCGAATTTGACTGAGTCGGTCAGCGGCGATTTCGCGTTGGGCGATATCTCCCAACCGACGTTGGGATCTCTGCAACTCAATCAAAATATCAATTTCGATATCGACGCCGGCAGCGATTTCTTCCTCGATATGACATTGCGTGGCGAAGGCGATATCGACTTCAACAGCGGCAACGGCTCGGTGCTTTGGCTGAGTGCCGCCGGTGGTCACTTGGGAGTAGTTCGCTTCAACGGCACAGGTGACCAGGTGCGTCTAACCGAGCGTCAGTCATTCGGCACGCTGGAGATGAATTCCACTGGCGCGAATGTGCTGTACCACGCTCCGGCCGTGACCGCCAGCACCGGAACCCTGATTTTCAATCAGCCGGGAACGATCGATCATGCCACCGAATCCGACCGTCTTCAGGGCGTAGAGGTGCTCGAAGCCAATGCGGCGGTGACGATCGATCTGAGCAAGGGCTACCCGACCAATGGGAATCAGACGGATGAGCGACGATACCAGGTGGCCGATGCCATGCGCGGCTCGGGTGACGTGACTGTCAATGGTACGGCCGTCGACTACAGCAACTCGAGCGGCATTTCGCTGAACGAATTCGAGGTGGACAATACCGGAGAACCCTCCACTGTCGAGGTTTCGACCTATTCCGGAACGCTCACCGGCAACGATTTCGTCAACATTGAGATCCGTCAGCATTTTCGGGATGCTCGGTTTGTTGTCGGCAACAATGCCCGGCTGGAAATGGGCCATCAGGCAATCGACTCGGCGCACAGCATCGAGCTTGGCGAAGTCGTGGTCAACAACGGCGGCATTTTCGAGGTTGGCTTCGAACAAACATCATCCGCCGGCGTGTCCGGGCATCATATCTATCAAACGACGCTTACGGATTCTGGTTCGCGCGAAGGCACATTGACCGTCAACCCCGGTGGCACGCTGAGGATGCAGATCAACGGCACGGCCGCAAACGAGTTCGATGCAATTATCGCCAGTGGCGATGTGCAGCTCGGCGGTACGCTCAATGTGCTGGTGAATCCCGATGCATCGAGTGGCGGCGGCGGTACCGCGGCCAATCCGATTTGGACACCGGCCGTGGGCCAGACTTTTGACATCATCACGCTCGCTGCCGGGCCGGCGCCGGCCGGCGATTACGACGGCAGCGGCACCGTGGACAACGGCGATTATGACTTGTGGCGGATGCATTTCGATAGCAACAATGCCGATGCCGACGGAAATAAGAATGGCGTCGTGGATGCCGCCGATTACGTAATTTGGCGCAAGAACTTTGGAGCAACGGGTGGAACCGACGCCGAAATTAGCGGTACGTTCAGCAATGTATTAGTCACCGATTTCAACGGCGCCATGACGGGGCTGGGCTTTAAGGTGAATTATCTGCCGGCGGCCGTGCAGATCGAGGTTATTTCGGCTCCAGGCGCCGGCATTGCAGTGCCCGAGCCGTCGACGCCAGTGCTTGCGGGTATGCTGCTGCCGCTGTTCACGAAGCGCCGGGCGCGGCGCTAGTGGTCGTCAGATAATTGGTTAGGAATCTCGCCACCTCATCCAACGAAGATGATTGGCCGGCGTTGTTGTTCGGCGATAGTTGCCATGCGCCGCGCCAGACGTTAGCTTGACGCTCATGCTTCAAGCAGCGACGCCAACAGGTCACGATGAACGATCGACGCACGTTCGCTTTACGGTGCTTGCGTTTCTCTGCGTGCTGTCGTTTCTTACGTACTACGACCGCCAGTGCCTCGTTCGCGCGCAGGAGGACTTGAAGGATTCGCTGTCGCTGGATGATGGGCAGATGGGCATCATCTTCGGCGCCTTCTGGTTTGCATACGCTCTGTTTGAAATACCCGGAGGCTGGATGGGCGATCGCATTGGCGCCCGCTTCACGCTCACACGGATCGTGCTGGCCTGGTCGCTATTCACGGCGCTGACCGGGGCCGCGACCGGCTTCTACACACTCCTGGCGTATCGCCTGTTGTTCGGCGCCGGCGAGGCGGGCGCCTATCCTAACATGGCGCACGTTCAATCCCGCTGGCTGCCCAAAGTGGAGCGGGCACGCGCGGGCGGCATCTTGTGGCTATGCGCGCGATGGGGACTGGCGTTTGCACCGCTCATCTTCGGCTCCATCACACGCGGCGTCGAATCGTTGCAAACCTCGCTGAAGGGCGCCTCGCTGCTCGACTGGTTCGTCTCGCTACCCAGTTGGCGAATCGGTTTTTTCATTTCCGGTCTGCTCGGCATCGTGTGGTGTCTGGCGTTCTACCCTTGGTTTCGCGACGAACCAGGCCAAAAGAAATTGGTCGGTCCGCGCGAGCTAGAGCACATCCACGCCGGCCGCGGCCCGATCGAGACTGCCCACCGCATGGATTCCCAAATCTGGGGCAAGCTTTTCTCGTCGGTGTCGCTGTGGGCGATCGCGGTGTATTACGTCTGCGGCAGCTTCGGCTGGTCATTCTTCGTGAGCTGGATGCCGCGGTACCTCAACGATGTGCATGGCGTGACGTTCGCCGAATCAGAATGGGCGTCAGTTTGGCCGATGTTTTGTGCGGGCATCGCCTGCCTCGTGGGCGGCGTATTGAGCGATGAGCTGGTGCGGAGGACCGGCTGGCGACGGCTGGGAAGAGCCGTTTTTCCGATGACCGGCTGCCTGGTTACAGCCGCCGCCATGCTCGCAATTCCCCACGTTCGCAGCCAGGGCGAGGCCACCATTCTGATGTGCGTCGCCTTGGCCGCGTTCGACCTGGGCCAGGCCGCCAATTGGGCCGCGATTGTCGACATCGGCGGCCGCTATGCCGGTGTGGCGTTTGGTTTCATCAACATGATCGGCTGCATCGGCAACATAACGCAGCCCTACATTGGCCAGAAAATCTTCAACACCTTCGGCTGGAATACGCTTTTCGCAGTGTACGCCGTTGCTTTTCTGCTGGCGATGACGACTTGGACCGTGATCAATCCATTGAAGCGGTTTTACGATGACCGGAAGGCCATAGACTAAATCTGCGCGCAATCATTCGCCGTGGGCGGCATGCCTTTGCCGCGCGGCTCGACCGAGCTCGCCGAAGTCAGCGGCGTAGGCATGAATTCGCGAGCCACATGCTCACCCGCCGCGGCGAGTGAACATGCCACCCACTTCGCGATCAACGTCGCAGCCGCACGGCAACTGGATTACGCTCGTCAATGAATCGCAGGTGCCGATCCTTCCAATGCTTAGCGTAATCGACGCCGATCCGCTTGGTTCGGATGATGTGAGGGCGGTAGTCCAGTTCTAACTTTAAGAAGATTTCGTCGCCCATCAGGTCGCGGCCGTTGTCAGCGAGCGTAATGGCAAAGTGCTGTGCGAGCTTCGCCGGCCCGGTCAGATCGGCTTTCCAGCCGTCGAGCGGTTCAGCGGCGCGAATCAGCACCGCCTGCCCGCCGCCAGTATGCCCGCACACAATGTTGAACATGTAGTGCAGGCCGTAAATGAAATAGACGTACGCCCGGCCGGGCGGACCATAGAGCACTTGCGTGCGATTGGTCAGCCCTTTGGAGGCATGTGAAGCGAGGTCTCTTGGACCCAAGTAGGCCTCGGCTTCGACAATCCGCGCCCGGCGCAGCGTTCGACCCACGCGCCGCGTCATGATCGTGCCCAAAACATTTTGGGCCAACTCCTCGGCAGGCTGCTTGTAGAAGGTGCGGCCAAGTCTCTTGCTGCGTTGCCCGGGCATGCGGCCGATTACTCCGTTCCTTGGGAGCGCAGCCGCATATACAGTTCCTGCACCGCACTGATGCAACATCGGCCGTTGGCCGCAAGCGTCTCGCAGCGGGCGGCGTTTGACTTTGACTTGGCCAATAGCTCGCGAATCCGTGTCGGCACGCCTTCCCGCACGTCGGCCTCTACGTCGTCGTACGTCAGACCGAAGCAGGCGCAGATTGGTGCATCGGGATCGTACGGATACACGGGTGCGCGCAGCTCGTCCATGGTGACGACGGCGTCAAACAGGTTGAAATAGGCCACGTCGCAGCGCGCGAACGCGCAAAACCAAGCCGCGTCATGCATTTTGCCGCGCGACTGGGGACGGATGTGCGTGTCGAGCGGCCCCGTCTCGACCGGCACGCCCAGCGACCGGCACCGCGGGCAAAACGCCCGCCCATCGACCTCCGGTTCACGTACAAACGCCTTGTTCATTGAAAGGATCGCTGCGTATCAATGCTACGGATTGAAGCCCGCAGCGCAAGCAAGGAGTTACGAACTTATCGCGCAACCCTTGCTTGCGCTGCGGGCCGCAATCCATTGGCTTCCAAAACTGATCACGCCTATTTCGCACTCTTCGCCAGATCGCTAAGGATGGTGACAAGCGATTCGCACACAATGTCGGCAATCTGCTTGCCCTTCTCTGCGCTTGCGCCGCGCGGCTCGCCGAAAGCGCCGCTGGGCGTCGCCTGTTTCATCGTGCGGAACAGCGTTGCGCGCGAAGAGCGCAACAGGTCG
>DATFGJ010000392.1:0-6287 GCA_035249585.1 Lacipirellulaceae bacterium | reverse complement strand
AATGCGTGTTGAGTAATTTTGTCAGGTTGGAAAGCCTGACCTACTTAATGGTTGAACGCAAACTCCGTGCTATTCAGCAAGGCCCAAAGGATGTCGCTCAGTGCGCGCTTGCGTTCGTCGCCGGACTCCGCAGTCTTTAAGGCTTCGACGCACGCGGTGAGCTCATCCTCATCCGGCGGCCGCGCAAGCACAGCCAGGAACATCGACTCGATTTGTTCCGGCTCGTCCATAAACGGCGCATCGAGTGCGCCAATGAGACTGCTTTGATCGGATCCGGTAACCGATGCCGCGAGCGGCCCATTCATGAGCATCAGCGCTTGCAGCGTGCCGGCCCGATATTCGGTCGCGCTGCCTGGCGGCGGCCGCATGCGCCGAACGAATTCCACGCGCGCCGGATCTTCATCGAGTCCGACGGGCAAAACGCTTGCGACGCCGCCTTGCGGCATGATGCCGACCTGCGGCGCGAGCAGCATGAAACTATCGTACAGTTGCTCCGGCGTGAGCGGCTTGGCCTCGATCCGGGCGAAAAGCTGTGGTTCGGCCGACTCCTGATTCCCGGGTTGACTACTGGATAGCTGATAAGCGCGCGTGTTGGCCAGGGTGCGCCAAAGTTGTTGCAGATCGAAGCGCGACTTAACAAAGTACGCGGCCAGTTCATCTAACAGCTCAGCATTGGCCGTGGGATTTTCCCCGCCGATGTTGTCCAGCGACTCGACTAACCCGCGGCCGAACATGTGCGACCAGCCCCAGTTGACCGCTGCGCGGGCAAAAAACGGGTTGTCGCGCGACGTCATCCAAAGGGCCAGCTGCACGCGGCGCGAACGCCGCTCGTCGTCGCCGGCTCCGTCGCCGCCCGGAAACTTCGGAGGCACGACCTCGCTCGACTCCGGCAGCGTCACATCGCCTTTGTCGACATCGACGAGCCGATACGAAGCGCGCATCATCATGTTCGGGCCGTCCGGCGCGCGAACGCGCGCATAGAATGCCGCGAGGCCCCAGAAATCGCGCTGCGACCAATCCGAGAATGGATGGTCGTGGCACTGAGCGCACTGGAGCTTCAGGCCGAGAAACAGCTCGGCGCTGCTGGCCGCCAGCTTCTCCGGCGCCAAATCGTTGGCCTGGAAGTAAAGGGCCGGCCCCAGCTCGTCGCCGCCAATGGCCAGCAGCAATTCGCCCACCAGGTTGTCGTATCGCAGGTTCTTCGCAAAGCGCGTTCGCAGCCACTTCTGCAGCCCGATCGCCTGCGGGCCGCGCTCCGGCTCCACGCCCACGGGCAGGATGCGGTTGCGCCAGGTGGTGGCCATGTGCGTCGCATGCCGCGGCGAGGCGAGCAATTGGTCGATCAGCCGCTCCCGTTTGTCCGCCCGCTCATCGGCAAGAAACTCGCGCACTTCCGACGCGCGCGGAATGACGCCGGTCAGGTCGAGATAAATGCGGCGCAGGAACTCGCCGTCGCTCGCTTGGGGCGCCGGCTCGAGCGTTGCCGCCTTCCACTCGTCTTCGAGCAGGGCATCGATCCGCCGTGCCATTTCCTGGGCGGTTGCGGGCGTACTCGCCGAATCAGGCGACTTGCTTGCAACCGACGTGGCGGCCTGCGACCGGACGGCAATTAGCAGCCCAATTGTGCCTAAGAAAAGAGCCAGTTTTGAACCGTTGACCCGCATGGCGCGCCTCGGCGTCACGATTAGATTCGGCCCTGCATGCACTGGTTATTCTATCGACTTGGGCGAATGCGTGCATCCAAGATAGAATGATCAGCCAATTTCCTCGTACGAACGGCGAATTTGTGCGACAACTGTAGTCGCGGGCAGCGCCCCGTGTATTCGCCGCCGGCAGTCCGCAGTGTGCTCGCCGGCAGCTCCCGGCTCCGCCGGGGGTTTTAGCGCGCGATAATCGCCCATACTGGGCGAACGCCGGCGGAGCCGGGGGCTGCCGCCTGAACGGCGGCATCGGGACTTATTGCGGTAAAACCGAATCTTCGCTGTCCACGTGGACATGGGGCGAACTCAGCGGCGCCGCCATTTTTCATAAAAAACCGTATAGTGATGGTGACAAAGGCCCCTGCAGCCTGCCCATAATACTGGGTAACGCAGGGAATGCCGCCATGACCGTACGTGCGCAAAGTGAGATCGACAGGCTGTTTACGGCCGCCCGCGAGGGCTCTAGCTCGTGCCTGGGCCGGCTGCTGACGCTCTATTCGAACTACCTGAAGCTGCTCGTGGCCACGCAGATGGATAACCGCCTCCGGGGGCGGGTCAGCCCGTCGGACGTCGTTCAGGACACTTTTTTCGAGGCCCACCGCGATTTTGCCCAGTTTCGCGGGAAGTCGCCCGGCGAGTTTGTGGCCTGGCTGCGGAAAATTGTCGTCAACAACATCCTGCGCGTGGTCGAGCAGCATGTGCTGGCGGAGAAGCGGGATGTGCGGCGTGAGGTCTCACTGGAGGAAATTGGGCGGCGGCTGGAGCAGTCGACGGTTCGCTTGGAAACTCTCTTAGCTCAAGACTCGGATTCGCCGAGCCGCTGCGCAGTGCGCCGCGAGCATGAATTGCTGCTGGCCGATGCGCTCGCCGAATTGCCGGCCGATTACCGTGAAGTGATCATGCTGCGGCATATTGAGGGGCTGCCGTTCGAAGAGGTCGCCCGGCGGATGGAGCGCACGGCCGGTGCCGTCCGGATGTTATGGCTGCGAGCCTTGAAGAAGCTGCGTGAAGCAATCGAGAAGCGAGAAGTGGCGTGAAGAACCGGCTTTTGGATTTGAATTCGACGTGCCCAACCGACGAGTCGCCGCGGCAGCAGCTGGTCGAAGTGCTGGAACGATATTTGGAAGGTTTGGAGCAAGGGGCTGCGCCGGACCAGGAGGCACTGCTCCGCGCGCATCCGGAGTTGGCCGACGAGCTGCGGCCCTATCTTGATAGTCTGCGGTTGCTGCACGGCGCGACGCGCGATTTGCGACCGCCGGGGGCGTCGAACGGCAGCGCGGTCGCGGCGACCTCGCCGGGCGCGATTGGCGTGCGGCAAATTGGCGACTATCGCATCGTGCGCGAGATTGGCCGCGGCGGGATGGGGATCGTCTATGAGGCCCACCAGAAATCGCTGAATCGCCGCGTGGCGCTGAAGATGCTTCCGTTCGCCGCCGTGCTCGATCAACGGCAGATCGCCCGCTTCCGCAACGAAGCACAGGCGGCCGCACAGCTCCATCATCCGAACATCGTTCCGGTATTTGCCGTCGGCCAAGAGCAGGGCGTCTACTACTACGCGATGCAGTACATCGACGGCCAGTCGCTTGAGCAAGCGATCGCCGAATTGCGTGACGCGCCGCATGGTGGCGCCCTGCGCTCCACGAAAGCGGCCGGCGCCGTCAACGGGTCGACGACGACCGTACATCGTGAGCAAGCCGCCGCGCGCACGTCGCAGCGATCAATTCGCCACGGCGATTTCTTCCGCACCGTTGCGCGCCTCGGCAAGGAAGCGGCCGAGGCACTCCAACACGCTCACGAGTTCGGCATCGTCCACCGCGATGTGAAACCTTCGAATTTGCTCGTCGACGACCAAGGCAAGTTGTGGGTCACCGACTTTGGCCTCGCGCGCATGCAGACCGACAACGGCGTGACGCTCACGGGCGACGTGGTGGGCACGCTGCGCTATATGAGCCCGGAGCAGGCGGCAGGCCGGCCCGCCCCGGTCGACGGCCGGACAGACGTTTATTCGCTCGGAGTCACGTTATACGAGCTGTTGACCCAAACGCACGCGCATCCGGGCGAAGACCGCGAGACGCTCTTGCGGCAAATCATTGGCGAGGAGCCGATTCCGCCGCGGCGGCATAATCCGGCCGTGCCGGTCGATTTGGAGACCATCGTGCTCGCAGCGATGGCCAAATCGCGCGACGAGCGATATGTCTCGGCCCAGGCAATGGCGGACGACTTAGAGCGGTTTTTGGCCGGCAAGCCGACGCTAGCGCGCCGGCCGACTTTGGCCGATCGGGCAGCCAAATGGGCCCGCCGCCATCGATCGATGGTGGCCCTGGGGATGGGCGCCGCCATGGTGCTGAGCATTATCTCGGCGGTCGGAACGGCAATGCTCGCGCGCGAGCAGGCGCAGACCTCGGCCGCGCTCGTCAAGGCGGAGCAGTATTTCCGCCAAGCGCGCGGGGCGGTGGATCATTTTGGAATGCAGCTCGCCGACCGGCTCGTCGAAATTCCCGGCACCGAGCCGGTGCGCCGAGATTTGCTCCAGAGCGCGCTGGCCTATTACCGCCAATTCGTCGACGAAGCGCGCGATGATCCCAATCTTCGGCGCGACCTGGCAGTGGCCCATTTCAAATCCGGCGTCATCGCGGCCAAGCTTGGCGCCGCGGACGATGCAATCGAGCAATACAACCGGGCGCTGGTGATTCTTGAGGAGCTGACGGCGACGGACGCGCCGTCCGCTGATCAGCGGGCTCAGCTCGCCGTAACCCACAACAATATGGCGCTGCTACTGGCCGCGCGCGGCGATGCGAACGCCGCTCGCGATCATTATGCAAAAGCGATCGCAATCCAGAAGCAGCTCGTGCGCGAGGACGCCGGCCAGCCGTCCTACGCCGGCCATTTGGCCGAGAGCCAGGCCAATCTCGGCATGCTGCTCGATCAAATTGGTGAGACCGACGAGGCGGAGCTATCGCTGCGCGCATCGGTCGCCATCCTGCGGCCGCTCGCCGAATCGGTCCGCGGCGACTCGAAGTATGCGCGCGACCTGGCGATTGCCTGCAACAACCTCAGCTACGTGCTTCGCAAGCGCGACCCGGACTCAGCATTTCAAATTGCGGAGGAGGCGGTTACGATTCTGGAGCAGCTCGCCGACTTGCATTTGGAGGAAGGTACCTTTGCGGACGATCTCGCGCTGTGCTACAACAATCTCGCGGCGCTCGAAACCGGACACAACCGGCTCGTCGAGGCGAGCGGCTGGCATGCCAAGGCAATTGCTTTGCAAGAACGACTCGCGCGAAAGGCGCCGGCCGTGGTGCGGCACCGCAGCGATTTGGCTGTGAGTCTCAACAATTTGGGGGTCGTTTACTGCCGCCTCGAGCGACCAGATGATGCGGATGCGGCGTTCGCCCGCGCGCAGCAATTGTTCACGAACCTGGCCGGCGATTATCCCAACGAGCTTGCCTACCGCAGCTCATTCGCGGCTCTGCTCAACAACCAGGCGCTCGCGCTGGCTGAAGCCGGACGCCGCGACGAGGCGCTCAAAATCTACCCCGCGGCGATCGAGTCGCAACGAGCCGCGTGGGCGCAGGCGCCCGAGTCCACGATCATGTGCGACGTGCTCAGCAAGATGTATTACAACTACGGCCAGTCATTGCGCGCGGCGGACCGGCTGGATGAAGCGGGGCAGATTGCGCTTGCCCGGCGCGATATTTGGAAGGGCAACGCGCAGCGGCTATTCGGCGTGGCCGTCGAGTTGGCACAGCTCGACGTGGATTCTCGCGCACCCTCCGGTGAACCCACGCTCGACGGCGCAGAACTTTCGTTGGCCGAAGAAGTGGTTGCCACACTTTGGCAAGTGCACGACAGCGGCTGGCCAAGCGACATCGACCTGGCCGCGGACGCACGCTTCACACACTTGCACGACAACGAAAACTTTGCAGCGCTGTTGGCGGAGTTGCGTCACAAACAGTCGGAAACGAATTAAGGCGCATGCCATGTTGAAGCTCTGGGGAAAGAATCGTAAGCGCCGCGATGCAACGACGCAAACTGCGGATGTTGGCTGGCGCGCGCGCCGGCGACTCGGCTTCGAAGCGATGGAAGGCCGGCTGATGCTCGCCGGCGATGCACCCGACTTCGTCTCATGGGAAGCTTATGCGCCCGAGTTCAGGCTAGCGCTTTATCCCCTGACAACCAGGCCACTGCAAACGGCGCCCGTCGAATATGTTGACGGCGGCTTTATCACGCCTGTCGCCCTGCTGTTGGAATCCTCCGGGCATGGGACTTTTGATACTGTGACGAACCGTGCCAACTTTGGATCGTCGGGACTCTCGGCGAACATCGCCATTTCTAATCATTCTGATTCCGGCGGGCTGAGCGTCGATTTCACTGGTGTGCACCTCGACACACCGGCGATTCCGATCATTGTATTCCCGTCGACGGTTAGTGACGGCGACACCACGTTCGTCGACCAGGCGGCGGGCGCCGGGCCTCAACCGGTCGAGGTAACTGTCGACGAGGGCGGCGCGATTCCGATCAACTCGATCCTCGCTTTTGTGGGACACACGGATAGCTGGAAGCGAGGCGAGCAGCTTGCTTCGACAC
>DATFGJ010000391.1:0-5881 GCA_035249585.1 Lacipirellulaceae bacterium | reverse complement strand
ACAGCGTCGCGAAATGTAGCGAACATCTTGGCCTCCTTGCTCAGAGTGTGTGTCGTTCACAACACCCTCTTTGCAAGGATGGCCTTTTCAATCCATATCAGTTGGCGTCCAACGACTTACAGAAGTTCAAGTGCCATTCGTTCCTGACACCTTTTTCGGGTCCCACGTCAGTATCACTTCTTACAGTTCGACGACGAGACTGGCCAACTACTGCGTACCTTCGCGGACTCGACGAATGGCCTGCACCGAAATGCTGGGATCACCGTCGGTCCAGATGGGAACATCTACATCGCCGACCGCGAGCCACACCGGATACTTCGCTATAGCCTACATACGGCATCTTTATTGAATGTTTTTGCAGTGTTGGAAGGGCTAAGTTGGGCTAATGAGATCACATTCGACCCGGACGGGAACTTGTATGTTGCAGACGCTGGCGGTGAGTCGATCGAACGCTATGACGGTGTCACTGGTGAGTTGATCGACCATTTTGTTCCGTTCATCAAGAACCCGATTGGTTTGATTTTCAGCGGTGATGGGTTGTTGTACGTAAGCCACCGACCAGATTTCCCGACTGAGGAGAATCCAGGGCGCATCGTCCGCCATAACGCAAAGACAGGCGAACTAGTTGACGTTTTTGTCGAAAGCGTTGAATTGATGGCCCCAAAAAGCATTGCATTAGGTCCTCACGATGGCCACCTCTATGCTACCGACCGATACACAGATGACGTGAGGCGGTTTGATGGAGAGACGGGCGAGTATCTCGGCGTATTTGCATCAGGAGGTGGTCTCGATTTCCCCAATGACCTGGAATTCGGACCTGATGGAAATCTGTATGTTGCCAGTGGAGCATCCGGGGAAATTAAGCGATTTGACGGGCTTACAGGTGAATACATCGACGACTTCGCCGCGGATCCAAGTTTGGCTGGCCCTTTTTACTTCACGTTCGCTACGGTACCGGAACCCTCCGCTCTCATACATACCGCGCTAGTGATCCCTTATTTGATCTATCGCATCCCCCGACGTCGGATGCGGATGGTGGCGTAAATCGCGCCGCTGGTGTCAGGAACCCGTCTCTGAAACTGACGCGCTCACTGTTCAGGCAGAACAAAGGTGCCAGGACGCGATCCAGCTTCATCGTGGAAGTCAGCACACGCTCGAGCAACTTCCTCGGCACAGCACGCCCCGCGTCGACCTTACCACATTCCGCGGCCAGTTCCAAAATTTTTCTGCGCGGCCCGCACGCGCTTTTTCTTCGGGTTTATCTCAAGAGCAACTTGCTTTTTGACCCGGCTTCTTGTTTTCGGCCACTAGGTGTGCTAATGTACACATCACGTTGTCTGAAGCTCTCAGCTACCTGCGGTGAGCTTGCCGAACCGTTAGCTCTCAGCTGCCTGCCGTGAGCTTGCCGAACGGTTAGCCAGGCACGAGTAGCCGTTCTTTCATCCAACGGCCTGCGCTAACTGTACGCGCCCGCTCTTTGACAACTCGAAGGAATGCCAAGCTTGTGGACCTCTTTGCGCCCGGCCCGCCTAATGCCGACCATCGACTCTCAACTAACGACCGAATCCTGTGTCCAAATCGCATCAGATGGCCAAAAGTAGGTGGGGGGAGTTTTGGACATCTGGCCAGCTGCCAAGGTTCCTGACGAATTTCGCCCCACCTGAAGAGAGTTTTGTCCCACCCCCTGGGCGAAACTCACTGAGTTTCGCCCCACCGCCAATTACTAACTTGCAACTGGCAAGTGACTTACAACAGCGCGCTGGGGCGAAACTCGCCGAGTTTCGCCCCACCAAAAAAAAGAAAAAATTTTAGTGGGGCGAAACTCAAGAGAATGGCAGCAAGGGGGGCAGAATAGGGGCAGGAGCCGATTTGATCACTCCCCCAGCGTGCGTTTGCGCCGAAGGATGTGGTGGTAGTGCTGGGCGAAGCGGTGCGCTTCGTCGCGCACGTATTGCAGCAGCCTCAATGCATACGAGCGGCGGCTTAAGCGCAGCGGTTCGTCGCGGTCCAGCGCGTAGACAAGTTCTTCCCGCTTGGCGAGCGAGAGTACGAGCGGCGGCCTGATGTCGAGGACTCGAAACGCCTCGAGTGCTTTCCGCAACTGGCCCAGTCCGCCGTCGACAAGGAGCACGTCGGGAAACACGTCACCGTCGTCGCGCAGCTTGCGAAAGCGCCGGGCCACAACTTCGCGGATGCTGGCGTAATCGTCGACGCCCTCCACGTCGCGAATGCGGTAGCGGCGGTAGCCAGGTTTGAACGGCAGGCCGTCGAGGAATTGCACGAGGCTGGCCACGGTTTCGTTGCCGCCCAAATGAGCGATGTCGACGCCCTCGATGTTTCGCGGCCGATTTTCGAGCTTGAATATTTTCTGCAACCCGGCGAGGCCCTTCTTTGGGTCAACATAGAAGACTTCAGGCTGCTCGTGCTTGTCGAGCTCGCCGCGCTCGCGCAAGCGCTCCAGCATTTGGATCTCGTCGCGGAGGCGAGCCGCTTGCTCGAATTTCAGCTCGGCCGAGGCCGCCGCCATTTCCTGGCGCATTTCATCGAGCAGCTTCTTGCGGTTGCCCTCCAGAAACATTCGTAGCCGCTTGATGTCGTTGCGATATTCCTCTTTGCTGATCCTCAGGTTGCAAGGAGCGGTGCATTGATTAATCGAGGCCAATAAACACGGCCGGAACCAGCGCCAGCGCTCGTCATCGGCTTCGATGTCGAGCGAGCAGGTGCGAAACTTGAACACCTTTTGCAGGGCCTGCACGGCGCCGCGGAGGCTGCCCGCGTTGGCGAACGGGCCGTAAAGTTTGACACCACTCGTGCGCGGCTCGCGCGTCACCTCCACGCGCGGGAAATCCTCATGCGTTGTGACTTGCAGATAAGGGAAGCTCTTGTCGTCGCGCAGCTCGCGGTTGTATTTGGGCTGGATGTCCTTCACCAGCCGGGCTTCCATCAAGACGGCGTCGACTTCGCTTTCGGCCTCGATGAAATCGACGTCGTAGGCCTCGCGCACGAGATGGGCGGTGCGCTGATCCCCAGCTGCGGCGGCCAGAAAGTAGCTGCCCACGCGTGCCCGCAAGTCGTTCGCCTTTCCGATGTAGAGCACGCGGCCGGCCTGGTCCTGGAAGAGATACACGCCCGGTTCATGCGGAAACTTGCTGCGCACTTTTTCCGCGGCGCGGGCGAAGAATTCGGCTTGCGATTTCGGCAGCGCAATCGGCGGCTCGCCGCCGGCGCCGGCAGGCGTCGACTCGCCTAGCACGATGTCTTGGTCAGAATCCATATACGAATTGTCGCTCTGTCCACAATTCTTACAACCGCGCAGCAAAAAGCCCCCGGAAGCGAAGAGCTCGGGGGCTATGCATGCATTGCATTGTTCGCTAATCCAGCACGATCGCGAGCTGTTGACCAGGCTCGACGGTAACAGTCCTCGATAGATCTGCCGCGAAGTACTTGGGAGCGAGTTTTCCCAGCGCCTGCGAGGCAACGGGGATCGTGGGTTTGGCCACATAATAGGCATACTTTCCACAAATCAGCTCGCCGCTAAACGTGCCGTCCTTTTGGATCGGCAGTTCGCGAACATGGCCGTCACCAAGCGGCTGGAAAATCATCACCATCCCGCCGACAGGCTGGCCCGCTTGCGATACCTTTCCGGTGACGCGTACAGGCGTGCTTTTCAGTCTCGCGTCCGAGCCGCAACCGGCCAAGCCAGCAATCACCATCAAAACAACAAGCAATCGCATGGATGAGCTCCAGTTAAAGAACACTTTCATCGACTGTTTGGCCATCTTCGGCGCCGACCATGAATTTCACGACGACGCCGTCGATGCTGTCGGCCATGAACCGAACAGAGCCGTCACCCATGGTCGCATTGACGCCGCCCGGGTGAAACGCGAACGGTTCATCATTGGGCCCGCAGTTATTGACTGACCAGTGGCATTCGTCCGGCCCGCCGTACGGCGAGGCGTAGTTATTCAGCCGCGCTGCCTTTGACCCGGGACTGATGGCGTTGCTTGGTCCCGAGTAGCCGTTGCTAACTGCATCGGCATCGGCCCAAGCAAACACGCGACGCCCGTTCGCGCCCGATGACATATTGATGGGATCCGCGGCGCCCGGGACCGGTGTGAACCGGGTGGAATACGCGCCATGAACGCTTACATCGGGATGCGCCCGCCCGGCGTCTTCGATCCACAGAATGGTGTGAGTGGTTCCGTCGGTGACACGCCTGAAGCCGCCGCCTTCGCAATCGAGCATCGGAGCGACAACCTGGGCCAGCCATTGTGGCGATCCGGAAGGCGTGGTTCGCATGCCATACGTTGCAGAGCCTGGAGTGGAGTCCACATCCGAAAGGGCCAGCACCATGTAATCGACGCCGCCGTAGCTATGAACAGGATCACGTTCCAAATTCGAAATCGGAGTTGATGGACAAATGAAGGTGTCGATCTTGGTTTTCGCTGCGACTTGCCCGGACGGATGAGCGGGATCGTCGTAATTGCGCCCCTTCGCGTTACGGTGCAGCAAGCAGCCGGTTGGTGTTTTAAAGTTGTCGCCGTTCGGAGAAGCTGAATAGGCGGCGATTGGGTTGGTCTTATGATCGAACATGTCGTAGACCGCATTCTGCTCAATATGCGGCAAGATGACCGTGGCCGTGGAATGAATCATGTAGGTTGTCGTCGCACCGCCGGTGGAATCGCATTGCCCGGGGGGAGGAAGTTTCTTGCGGGTCGATTCATAATTGTGAACACCCAGTCCCAATTGCTTCAGATTATTGGTGCATTGCGATCGGCGGGCCGCCTCGCGCGCGGCTTGAATTGCCGGCAAAAGCAATGCGATCAAGATGCCAATGATCGCGATCACAACCAATAACTCAACTAAAGTGAATCCTTGTTCCGGCCCCGTGACACTTTTTTGCCTGCCTAATGCGCGCGCCATAGCGTGCTCCTTTTCCTTGGCGTGAAGCGGCGGCCTGTATCCGGGGTCTGTAACCCGGTATGTGGGCCGGCCTTACAGAGGCCGGCTACAGTTGCGCTCTATGCCGCCATGCGAAACGCGTGAAGGGTAGAAGGGCCGTGTTAAGACCCAATGAACGCCGTGTGAAAAACGCGTTGCGCCTCGAAGAGCTCAAACACCCGCGAATTTCCGCAGGTCGGCTTCCATGCGCAATAGCCGTTCTTCGATCGTGCGTTTGGCGTCAGCGAGGTTGGCCAATTGTTCCGGCGGCGTGTAGGCGAAAAGATAGAACTTGATCTTCGGTTCGGTGCCGCTGGGGCGGCAGGCGACGTAGTTGCCGTCGCTTGCAAGGTCGAGGAATACGAGGTCGCCCTTAGGGCCTTCGAGCGGCTTGGGGTGGCCGCCGGTTCGAATCAGGATTTGCCGCTCGTAATCGCGAATCCGGACCACCGTGTCGCCGCCGATTTCGGCTGGCGGCGAAGCGCGGAACGCCGCCATGACTTCCATCATGCGCGCCATGCCCTCGCTGCCGGGCATCAGCACGGAGATCGTGCGCTCAGCGTGCACGCCGTGCTGCCAGAAAAGGGCGTCGAGCTTTTCGTGCAGTGTCTGGCCAGCAGCCTTTAGCTTGGCCGCGAGCTCGCACAGCAGCATCGAAGCTGCGGCGCCATCCTTGTCGCGAACGTAACTTCCGGCCATGTAGCCATGCGATTCTTCGGTGCCGTAAATGAATCGCTCGGGGCCGAACTGATCGATGGCGCCGGCAATCCACTTGAAGCCCACCAGAAGGTCGCCGACGGTACGCACGCCGTAGCTGTCGCCGATGCGACGCACGAGCTGCGTCGTGACGAGCGTTTGCACGATAAAATGCTGCGGGCTGATGTCGCCTTTGATGCGGCGGTTCTCAAGCAGGAAGTCGGCCAACAGAGCGCCGAGCTGA
>DATFGJ010000390.1:0-6359 GCA_035249585.1 Lacipirellulaceae bacterium | reverse complement strand
TGAGCCTCCGCTATTGAGCGTTGCACGATTCCTGTGCGCGAACGTATCGCGCACAGGTCGTACGCCGCGATTGCCTTGAAAGAGAGTATTTTAGTGACAAGTTTCGATCATCTCGGCCTGGCCGATTCGCTGCTCCGCGCTGTGCGCGCCGAGGGCTACCAAACGGCCACGCCAATCCAGATTCAAGCCATTCCGCCGGTGCTCGCCGGTAGCGATCTCATGGGCTGCGCCCAGACGGGGACCGGCAAAACGGCCGCCTTCGCGCTCCCCACGCTGCACCGTTTGAGTGCCAGTTTGAGCGCCAACGGCAGCGACGTGCGCAAGGAAAACTCCGCGCCGCGGAACCGCAATCGCCGCCCGATCCGCTCGCTCGTTCTCGCGCCCACGCGAGAGCTGGCTGCCCAAATCGGCGCGAGCTTTGCCGCCTACGGCCGGTTCACCGGCCTGCGATACACCGTCGTCTACGGCGGCGTGGGCCAAGGACCACAGGTCCGCGCACTGCAAAATGGGGTTGACATTCTTGTCGCGACCCCCGGTCGCCTGCTGGACCTCATGCAACAGGGCTACATCGACCTTCGAAGCGTGGAGATCCTGATCCTCGACGAGGCCGACCAGATGCTGGACATGGGATTCATCGTGCCGCTGCGGCGGATCGTCTCCGCCGTGCCGAAAGCTCGGCAGACGCTGATGTTCTCCGCCACGATGCCGGCAGAAATTCGCAAGCTGGCCTCCGAATGGCTCCGCGACCCGGTGCACGTTCAGGTTGGGCCCGTTGCGACACCGATTGAGCTAGTTGAGCAGTCGGTTTACCTGGTCGAGCCGCGTCACAAGCCGCAACTGCTCACGCACTTTTTGCAGAATACGGCCTACACCCGGACGCTGGTATTTGCACGCACCAAGCACGGGGCCGACAAAATCGTCAAGAAATTGATGCAGTCGGGCATTCGAGCGCTGGCGATCCACGGCAACAAGAGCCAGAGCGTCCGGCAGCGAACGCTGGATGCCTTCAAGTCCAGTCGGCCGCCCGTCCTGGTGGCGACCGACGTGGCCGCGCGCGGGCTCGACGTCGACGGTATTTCGCACGTCGTCAATTACGATCTGCCGGACGTTCCGGAGATGTACGTGCACCGCATCGGCCGCACGGGCCGGGCCGGCGCGACGGGTATCGCCACATCGTTCTGCGGCCGCGACGAGCGCGGACAGCTTCGCGACATCGAGCGGCTCACGCGGAAGAAGCTCACGATTGAGCAGGACCAGCCGGAGTACCCGCACGAGGCCACGAGACCGTCTGCAACTGACCATGGCGACCATCAGGCGAGCCGATCGCGCCGACCACATGAGAGAATGCGTAACGCGGAGCGCGGTTCCACGAAGCGGCAGCGGCCCGCGCTGCAAATCCAAGGAGCTCATGGTGCAAGTGGTCAGGGTAACGGCCACACGCGCGGTGCACAGCGGCGACGTCGGCCCGGCGGAGTTCGCCGACGGGCGCTGTAGGCCCTCGAATTCGATACAATACCTGCCATTCACCATGGCCGACGACCTATCCAGTGCCGACGAGCTGATTCTCCGCGATCACTTAGCGCTCGACCGCACGCGGCTTGCCAATGAGCGCACACTGCTGGCCTATATTCGCACGGCGTTCATGCTCATCATCGCCGGTGCGACCGCGCTCAAGCTACTCGTCGAAACGCCGGCCGTGGTTGCGACGGCGTGGCTGTTCATTCTCCTCGGTGTTGTTGTTGCCGTATTCGGCGCGTGGCGTTTCGAATCGGTGCGGCGAAGGATTAATCAGCGCACGCGACAAGTGTAAAGACATTCAACGGTATTTATCAGCTGAATTCCAACTGATGCCGGCCACCTGCAAACGTGACGTCCACCGGCTCTCGCTCGACTTCGCAAATCGGATTCGCCTCGAGCGCCTCGCGCAGGTCGGGGCTGGCATAGACCGTCTCCAAGTGCAGCGTGTTTGGGATCACGATCCAACCGTCTTGGCCGAAGCGCTCGGCCAGTCGCGCGAACAGCTCCTCATCATCGCGAAACGCCATCGGTGTTTTCACCGTCTGCATCGAGCCAGTGGTGAACGCGTTGAGATAGGTTTTTTCTTCGTCCATGGCCTCGCGGAGGCGGCGAGTGATGAAGTCGGCCAGCCCCAGGCCCAGCGCGTTGCCGTGCGATGCTTTCGCTAGATTTAGGGCGGCGATCGCTTTGATGCGCGGCCGATCGAGGTCCTCAGCATAGCGGTCGCCGCGGAAGCCGATGACGTTCGTGTCCATGCCCGTGCCGCTGTAGATCTTGCCGATTTCGTCGACCACCAGCACGTTGATGTCATCCAGCGGCAGGCGGGGAAAATAACGCTGATGGCGCTCAAGCAGCCGCGGCTCAATATCCGCGATCTCGTCAGGCCGCACAGCGTGCAGTTCGGCCGTCTGGTCGAAGCCGTCTTCAAGAATCGCGAGGCCAGCCCAAATCTTGCCGCTGGCCAGCACGATATCACGCATCGCCAGCAGGCGCTCGGCCAGCTGCGATGTGGGCACGTCGTGAAACGTGCGCGCCCCGCCGATCTTGCCCAGGCCGACGGCCATCATCTTCGCCAAGCCGCTTTGCACCGGCGCGGAAAACGACGTGTGCAGCTTGATGCGGTTCACAACCAGCACGCCGGCCGATTCGTAAGCAAAGCGGTCCATCCAGACATCATTGGCAAGCTGTGAGCGGGCACGCTCTGGTTGCCGAAGGGCCGTTTGAGCGTCTAGAGTGCCGATTTTCACGCATTCCATGCTGGCGCGGATCGGCATCTCGACGCTCCGCTCGGTTATGCCAAGTGCCTCGAGCATTGCGGCCTGCCCCTCGGCCGTTGCGCCGTTATGCGAGCCCATCGCGGGGATGACAAATGGCCGGGCGCCGCGATCGCGAAGCCACTCCCCGGCGGCGCGGAGGATCGTGGCGATGTTGCTGATTCCGCGGCTGCCGGCCGTTATCGCTACTTCGCCCCCCGGCACATCGATTTCGAGCCCGTCAAGCTGCTTGCGCACCGCAGCCGGAATTTCCGCTATTGCGTGCGAAACCAGTTTTTGGCGGACCCGGAAGAGCTTCATATCGGCGGCAGAAGGCGTTTTACCGGCAAATTCGTCATCACCATAATCGATTGTAACCTATTGTTCTATCGGGGCCCTGATTGCCGCGGGCAGTCGCCTGGCTGGCCAGTCGATGACGCAAATCGTGGCTACCGGCGGCCGGTGCGGGCCGTCGTCAACGTCGCTTGCACGCTGCAGAGCCCCATCGGACACCCGTAAATCTCATCTCCACGGCCAAACCATGGGCCCAACCTGATGGAAGTTCTCTATATCGCTGGCGGAGGGCTGCTCGTACCGCTGTTTATCGCGGTTTTCGCGATTGGACTGCTGGGCGCGAGCGTTGCGATCGAGGTCGGGGCGCTGGCGACCGAGACCGTCACGCTGCGCTCATTCCCAGCGGCCTGGGATTCTCGGCGGCACAAACGTCATGCCGTCGACGTGGCGTCGGCCGACCGCGCGAGCGGTTCGTCACGGTTGCGATTATGGCTGCGATTCTTGACAGCCCCGACAATTGCCTATTGGTCGCGGTGGCTGGCACTCGCGGCAGGCGGGCTCATCGTCACGGTCGTCGCGATCCCGGCGTTGAATGTTCTGCTATTCGAGCATTGTTTGCGGCTTGCCCTGCGGGGAGTTGAACAATCCCATGGAATCGTTGTCACCTATCAGGCCGCGGAGGGCGATTGGCTGAAAGGCCGCGCCGAGCTCCGCGAAGCGCGCCTCCAGCGCCAAGGCCATGGAATTTCCGAATTCGATCTCACCGTCGATCGGCTGTATGTCGACGCCGACGCGGGGAAAGTTATCTCGGGAGAATTTGCCATCGAGTCGGTGGTAGTCAGCAACGTGCGGGGGCGATACACGAAGATCGGCAAGCGCGATCGGGCGAAGTCGCGACGGCAAGACTACACGATCGACCGGCTGACAATCGACGATGCGAAGTTTGAATTCGTCGATCGCTCGCGGCCGCCACGGGTCATGAGCGTGCCAATGAAATTGACGTCGCTGGAAGTCGACAACTATCGCAGCCGCTGGGCGCTATTCGACGTGCTGTTTCGCTCCCAAACCCGAGGAACGATCTACGGGCGGCCGTTTGAAATAACAAGCCGCGCGACCGCCGACGCTCACGAATCGGTTTTCAAGGTGGCGGACCTGCCGCTCGAACTCGTCGGCCAGCGCGTGCGCGCGCCTCTTGGCGGGCGGGTCGACGGCTTCGTGGATGCGAACATTCGAACCACGTGGCAGGATGAGTCGACGGATCTCAAGATGCATTGCAGCTTGTTGGCCCACAATTTCACCCTCTACATGCCCAACGGGCCGCTCCAACGTGCGGCAGGCTCGGCAATGGCATCTCGCGTTCCGCGGACTATGCCCATGGAGTTCGACCTGGTAATGAACGAGAGCTCATTCGATGGGCAGACGTCCTTGCTTGCCACCGGCATTTTGGAGTCGATCGGCAATGAGGCCAGTCGGCAGCGGCGCCCGGTGTCTTCCAGACCGAGAAATGGGGTTGATAGAGCGTTTCGCCGGTTCGGCTCTGGCGTTCGATCTCTCGTTAAACCAAGCGGCCGGTAGCGCGCGTTAGCCGCAGCACGCTTCGTAGCTTAGCCACATTAATCCAACCCTCTCGCGCGAGCCGGGTCGTCCCCGACCCCGGTTTCATGATCGTGCGGGGAGCGTGTGTCGGCGCGGGCAGCTAAAAGTCAGCTTGCCCTGGCCGCAAAACACGCGATAATCCTCGTTGCAGCCGTTCGTGCCCCTTTGCTGAGGGGACTATCTGACGGCGCGTGATCCCGCTCTGCTTACCTGTCTTCTCGGCGCGAGAAATTCCTGATTTTGCGCCGTTGACAGGCTTTTGAGGCTAGCGGTATCATCGCTAGTTCCCCACGAATTGGCGTGGCAAACCATTTCGTGCTGGCTCGCGCCCACGGTTTGGGCCACGCTGTTTGAAAACTGGCCGGCGGATTGAGGACCTTTAGACGTGGCAGCTTCGCAGGAAATCATTCGCATCCGCATGGAAGCGTACGATCATTCGGTGCTGGATCAAAGTGCCGCGGAGATCGTCGACACGGCCAAGCGGACCAATTCGATCGTGCACGGGCCGATCCCGCTGCCGACGCGGATCGAGCGCTACACGGTGCTCCGCAGCCCGCACGTGGACAAGAAGTCGCGCCAACAATTTGAAATACGAACGCACAAGCGGTTGATCGATATCGTGCAGGCGACGGCGAAGACGATTGAAGCGCTGAATAAGTTGAGCCTGCCGGCGGGAGTAGACATCAAGATAAAGGCAACAAGCGGATAGTTGGTTGATAGTGGATAGTTATTAGTCGATCGTTGTCAGCCGCCGCAGGGTTCACAACTATCAACCAACAACTATCAACTAACAAATATGATTGGATGATCAGCGGGTAAGGCGCGACCAACCTCGCGAATCTCCCGCTGGACAACTGACACAGGGTACACTTCGATGGCTATCGGAATACTCGGCCGCAAGGTCGGGATGACGCAACTCTACGACGAATCAGGCGCAGTCGTGCCGGTGACGGTCATCCAGGCCGGCCCCTGCGACGTGCTGCAGATTCGCACTGTGGAGCGCGACGGCTACGAGGCGGTGCAGCTCGGCTTTCTCGATAAGCCGCGCCGCCTCGCCACTCGAAGTGCCCGAGGTCAGGTCGCCCGGCTCGACAGCAAGCGCTCCAAGCGGCGCGCATCTGCAGGCGTCGAGCTTCTGCCCAAGGCCGATTGTGAACCCAAGCGGTTCGTGCGCGAAATTCGCGGCCCGGTCGGCGAGTTGGCGGTCGGCGCTCAGGTAAAAGTCGACGCTCTGACCAAGGTCGCGGCCATCGACATCACAGGAATCAGTAAAGGCCGCGGCTTCGCCGGCGCAATCAAGCGGCACAATTTCTCCGGCCAGCGAGCCACCCACGGCGTGAAAAAATGCCACCGGGCGCTGGGCGGCACGGGGGCTAGCGCATTTCCCAGCCGCGTGATGAAGGGCAAGCGCATGCCGGGCCACATGGGCGACGAGAAGACCACCGTGCGCAATCAGAAGCTCGTTAAGGTCGACGCCGAGAACAATTTGCTGCTGGTGCGCGGCGCCGTGCCGGGTCCCAACGGTGGGTACGTGATCATTAAAGAAACGAACAAAGTGAAATGAAACGCGCTTAGCGCCGGCGGCCACGCCGGATCAAGTGAATTCGGCGTTGCCGCCGACGCTAATGCCAACCCCAAAGCGCCATGCCAAAGCTCACCATCTACGATCGCAAGGGCAAGAAAGTGGGGACGTACAAC
>DATFGJ010000389.1:0-6626 GCA_035249585.1 Lacipirellulaceae bacterium | reverse complement strand
GCACGAGAAAACCCGTTTTTCCTTCGATGACCGCTTCGTGGATTGAGCCCACATTTGTGGCGACTACCGGCCGGCCGATGCTCATCGCCTCAAGGATCGAGACCGGGCTCGCTTCCACGTGCGACGTCAGCGCAAACACGTCCATCGCAGACAAAATCCTCGGCATATCGCTCCGCGAGCCGAGAAATTGAACGCTCGCTTCGAGGCCCAAATCTCGCGCTGTTCGTTCCAGGTCCGCGCGCCGCGGCCCCTCACCGACAACGAGGAACCGAGCGGCCCGCAAATGCGACAGGACGCGTCGAGCCGTTTCGAGAAACAGCTCATGATTTTTCTCAGGCCGCAGCGCGGCCACGATACCAACGACCGGATCGGTTTCACCGATGCCAAGTTCGCGGCGCACGGCAGCCACATCGTGGCCGGGTGCAAAGCGATCGGTATCGACGCCGTTGCGAATCACGGCCACTTTGTTTTCTGGTAATCCACTTTGCTCGACAAGAAACTTTCCGTGCGATTCGGCGACTGCGATGAACGCGTCGGTGATCGGCGTCAGCAGCCGATTCAGCCGGCCAACGCAGTCGGGCCAGCCGGTGCTATGCAAAGCGGAGATGATTACCGGCACGCCGGCACGCCAGGCCGCCAGGCGTCCCCAGAACATCTTGTCGCCGGCGCCAACGGTCACAACGGCATCGATCTGCCGGGTGCGCAGCAGCCGCGACAGCCGCGGCCACACACGAAGATCGTATTTGCCGCTCAACAACCGGTGATGGACGGGCACTTCGGCCGCCAATGCTTCACCTAGCGCGCCGCGTTCTTTCAAGCAGCAAAGCTCGGGCACAAACCGTGCTCGGTCAAGCCGGCGAATGATACTTGCGGTGATCATTTCGGCGCCGCCGATGCGCATGTCCGTCAGCATGAAGAGCACGCGAAGCGGCCGCATCGCCGCGGTCGATTTCGGATTTCGGATTTCGGTTTTCGGATTGCCGGAGTCTCTTTGTAATCCGCAATCCCGAGTACCCTCTGGATGCCGAAATCCACAATCGGAGGCTTCCTCCTCAACGGCGCACAATGACGCTGTTTTTAATTCGGGATCAAACGGCATGGCTAGCCTCCGTCGTCTTTGCTTGCCCCGACCAGCGCAGACTCAGTTTTTCGAGCTGCGTACGGCCCAATTCAACGAGTGCGTCGCGCTCCTCGTGCGTAAACAGCGTCTTAGAGAATGGCAGAAGAATCACCAGGGCGACCAGAGAAGTTGTCGCGCACCACGCTCCGCCGCTCAAGGCGGCAGGCGCGATCGTGAGCCAGATCATGCCCGGCGAGAGCCGCATGCCGGCGCGACGATTGATCCAATAGAGCACTCCGAGCGCCGAACCAGTCGCCGCCGTCGTCGCGACAACCGCCCCGTGCAGTCCCCAAGCCGGGATCAGCACGATATTGAGGCCGAAGTTTATGGCCAGGCCGGCGGCAAGCGGTACGGTGCTCCACTTCACGCGCTCGGCGCACCAGATGTAATTCTGCGCCACGAGCAGCAGCGAGTACCACACGCAATAGGTGAGCGTCCAGGGAAGAACAGCCAGGCCCTCGTCGTAACGGCCCTCAAACGCAACATGGAACAAGAGCGGCGCCGCCCACAGCACGACCACGCCGCCGACCATCGTGACGAGCGACGTCAGCTTGATCACCAGGTTCAGTCGATCCGAAACGCGGGCGCGCTCACCAGCTTCCCAATCGTGGCTCAAATACGGCAGCACGATGCCGGCCAACAAGTCGGCGACTGACAGAAACAACAGCGGCACGATGCGACTGGCATGGTACTGTCCCACGAGCGCGAGGGCTGACTCGTTATCCAGCCCGCTCCAATGCACGAGCATGTACCGATCGACGACGCCGAATAGATGGCACAACAGGTTCGTGAGCCAGACCCAAACGGCGAACCGCACCAGCGGCGGCCAGAATTCGCGATGCGCGACGCCGTCATCGGGCGCGGCCTCTTCAGCCAATGCCCTGCCCTTCCAAACGAGGGCGCCGCCCGCCGACACGAGGCAGGCCATGCCGTAGCCGATCACGATACTCTCCGCCGCGAATCGCCACCACCACAATAGTCCCAGGGACATTGCAGCAAACAGCATGCTCTGACAGAAGTGCATTGCCGACACGATGCTGAACTTTCGCAGCGCGGCAAATAGTGCCTCGAGGAAATGATGCAGGATCACCGCCACGAGACTGATCGCGAGCAGGACGACAAGCGAGCGCTCGTCGCCGCGACCGAAAATTAGTTCGGAAAACGGCCCGGCGGCAACGACGATCATCCCGACCGCAACAGCCGTGAGCGTTGCCGTCCAAATGGATGCGCGGCGTAAAAACGTTCGCAGCTGCCCGCGCTGGCGGAAGCGCTCCAGGTAGCGGCCGAACGAGCCGGGCAAACCCAACACGATGACCGGCGCCGCCAACAGCAGGAAGCTGTAGGCCAATTCCCATGTGCCGAGCTCATCCGGCGTAAGCCAACGGCAAAACAAAACGCCACGGCCAAAGCCGACGCTGCGCTGCACGACACTCGCCAGCAGCAGAATGGCGACGCTCGCGGCCAGCGTATCGGGCCGCAATCGCGTGCTCGAAGTTGAGTCCGTGCTCGAAGTCATAAGTCTGCCGAGGTCGAGGCCGTTGCCGTTGAGTCGAAACCAGGAGACAAGGAGATAGGGAGACAAGGAGATTCGACCGCAGCACCGGATCTCTTCTTGTCTCCTTGTCTCCATGTCTCCTTGTCTTCTTCTGCCGAGTGGTCGACGTCGCGTTTGAAATCACCTGGATCGAAATCGTGCTGTAGGCGTACTTTGCGCGGGTCGACCGTCATCCAGTTCTTGAAGCGAAACGATTCGGGGTCGGCATGGATGCGGCGCAGGTGGAACGGTTCGTCGCCGGGAAAGTTGTAGCCGCCGTAGGCGGAGCATACGCCGTCGTAGCCGGCTTCGCGCGCTACGTCGAATGCAGCAACCGAAAGGTTCGCATGCTGTCCGTAAGGGAATGCGAAGAAGCGCACATTTCGGTTGATGACTTCTTCGAGCTGGTGCTTGCAGCCGACGATCTCGTCTTTTAATTGATGCACGCTCAAGTTGCCGCCCAGGTCCACGTGGCCGCGAGTGTGCCCGCCGATGTCGACGCCCGCAGCGGCGAGATCTTGGATGTCGGCTCGCGTGTTTGGCGCGAGTGGGCAACCGGCCGCGACGTCATGTGGAAACGGGTCTCCGCCAAGGACGTGGTTTGTGGATACGAAGTAGGTGAATGGAATTTCGTGCCGCAGCAAGAGCGGCACGGCGAAGCGCATGTTGTCGGCGTAGCCGTCGTCGAACGTGATGCATGCGGTGGGGGTTGCGTTAATACCCGATGCGATCCGCGGTTGGGCTTCGGCCAGACTGACGATGTCAAACCGAGCGCGGAGCCAGTCGACCTGTGCAGCGAAACGGCGCGTGGTCATCGTCCAAGCATTGGGATGATCGTCGGCGACGCGGTGGTAGAACAGAATGCGCAACGGCTCGGTTTGCTGCCGCGCGCGCTGTCGCCCCGCACGTCGCCGTGCGGGCAACGTTGCGCCGTAGTAAGCGCCGAGCAGGCATTGTTTCCAGGCATTTGCCGACATATGTTGTTTGGCGCGCCCTCGCCCCGCGCGTCGGGCTAGTGTTCAATCGTTTGCCGCATCCAGCCGGTGATCGCGTCCGTGACGTTTAGAACGCGGCCGCGCATCCGGGCCAGTCGCCGGTTGGGGATGATCCGATAGTCGAATGTCGGCTGAGGCGCGGCGCGCCAGTGTGCTTTGTACGGCTCGTCACCGCGCAAGAAGTCGATGCGACTGTGACCTTCGGTCATGGCCGCGCGAAGACAGCAGATTGTTGACAGCCGGCCGGGCTCGTCCGACAGGCGCTCTGGATCGACGCCGCCTTGATAGGCGTAAGTAGCTGATGCGTCGGCCAGGTGGTACTCGGCCGCGGCGGGCGACCCATCGAGCTCCAGCCACGACATGCGCAGCTGCTGTCGCGCCAGCAGGCGTTCGGCGATTTCGCGATGAAAATCGTGAAACAGCCGCGAGGCGAAGCAGCCCGGCTCGCCCAAGCTTTGCCGCCGCCGCTGGTGCAAATCGACAAGGATTTTCCAGGCGGCAGGAAGCTCGCTCGCGGATAGGACCTGGTGCCAGCCAGCGCGCTCCGATTCGAGCACTCGCCGCTCGAGTTGCCGCAGTTGTTTGCGATGCGACTTCGAGATCGACGCCAGGTACTCGTCCCAACTCGGCGGAAGTTCGAGCACCCAGCACGAATCGGCCGCTTGCCGCGATACAACGCAGTCACGTTCTTCGAAAGCAGTCACCAGCTCCGCGATCGCAGCGTCGCTCGCATCGACCGCACTCAGGTCGATTCGATCCCAATCGTCGCGATTTGCCGTAAGCTCGCTGGCGACCGCGGCAGCAACCTCTTGCCGGTTTTCAGGGCGGCAGATAAGCGAAAGGTGATCCGTGCAAACCTCGCCGCTGCCGAGCCAGCGCAAAACATTTCCGTGAATGATCGTGCGGTCAAGATACCAGGGCGCAATGCCGATCAGCCCATCTCTGGGTTCGGCCGCGTTTCCGTGATCTTCGCCCTTGCCGTAGACCGCCAGTACGTAGAGCTGCCGCTGGTCAGACTGCGGCTGCCCGTTCGCGGATAACTGCGCCGCGCCGACGCCGTAGTGCTTCCACCACGTTGCAAGCCAGTCCCAGGAACGAAACGGCATATCGCCTGCAAGCGCATTCCATTGCGAATCCAGCGATGCCAGCTCGCTCCACGTTGAAATCAATTCGATGGTCATGGATCTGGATTTACTTGCAAAATGAATACCTGCGGACGGCGACGATGAGCGCCGCCCGGCGCCGCAGCTAAACTCTGCCGCAATCAGCCGCAAAAGCAAACCCGATAAGTGCGGTCGGCGCCTCGGGCGACGAATCTGCAAGCTTGCGCGATGCGGAGGTTGCGTTGCGTGGCTGCTACGTGTAGTGAAAAGGCAACGAGGCAGAGCGAGGCCCTCGCGCCCGAATCAGAAACGGTTAGTGCCGCGGATTGATTTCAAAACCAACAGTACGTGCAGGCCGACGCCGCTGCAGCGGCCGCTGTTGCAATAGCTGTGGCCGGCTAGGCACGTCCTTTGCCAGTAGCCAGGGCACGAAAGCTCACGCTTTCCTGCGCCCATTCCGCCAAGCGAGGGTTCACAACTCATGCATCGCCACGCCAACGAGCTTCCGGCCGCAGTTTCCAACGGCGCAATCAATCCAGTCGATTTCATCCGCATTCTTGGCGCGCACGTCGGCTGGTGGGTGGCGCCGGCCGTCGTGTGCGGCGTTCTTGCGGCGGCATACTCGCTCGTGGCCCCGCGCACGTGGCAGGCAACTCAATCGCTTATCATCCGCCCGGAAGCGGCCAGCGTCTCGGAAGAGCAAATGGGCAAGTTTTCCGACCTGTCGGAAATGAAAACACTGCAGGAAACGATCCTCGAATTGGCCAAGAGCCAAAGCGTCGTGCAGACCTCGCTGCGCGAGGTGGGTCCGACGCGCGGCTATCGCCGGCCGGAACAATGGCCGACGCCAGTCGACGTCGAAGAGTTTCGTGACTCGATCGACATGCGCCCGCCGGGAGGCGCCGAGTTCGGGAAGACCGAAGTCTTTTACCTCTCCGTGCGTCAGAATGATCGCAGCCGGGCCGCCGCGCTGGTTGCGGCGCTGTGCGGCCAGCTCGAGCAACGCATGCAGGAAATCCGCGATCAGCGCGCCCAAGGCATGGTCGCCGAATTGGAGCTCACGGTGGCCATGGCCGACGGCGATCTGGCAGGCCAGACCGCATTGCTTTCGGCCTTCGAAGCCACAATTGGCGCCGACCTGGCCGAGCTGCGCACCTTGAACGCTGATGTCGGCGCCCAGAGCGCGGCATCGCAAGAGCTGCAGGCCATTGAGGCCGAGCGTCGCTCGAACGAAGCGCGGCGGCGCGAGAACGAGCGGCTTCTCGACCTACTTACAGCCGCCGAGAGCGACACGCGCGAGTTGCTGGCCACGCCCAACAGCCTGCTGCAATCGCAGCCCGCGGTGAGCCAATTGAAGACGGCGCTGGTGAAGGCTCAAGTTCATACAGCCGAATTGCTGGGCAGCCGTTCGGAAAAACATCCGTTCGTGATTGCCGCCCGGCAGGCTGAAGAATTGCTCCGCCGGCAATTGCACGACGAGGTGGCGGTGGCCATTCGCGGATTGGAGGTCGACGTTGAGCTGGATGCGGAGCGCGAGCAGGCATTGTCGGCCAAATCCACGGCAATGCGCGCGCGGCTGGCCCGGCTGGCCGAAGCTCGGGCGGAGTACGCCAAGCTGCTGGCCTCGGTGGCGAATCATACACGGCTGGTCGAAGCTGCCCGCAAGAACCTGGCCGACGCGCGTGCCCGCCGGGCCGGCGCGCTGAGCGCCAGCGTTATCAGCCGCATCGACGGTGTGGAAGCTGGAATTCGGCCTGTCGGGCCGAGCCGCAAAACGGTCACGGCCGGCGGCGGCATCGCAGGCCTGGTGCTTGGTGTGGGCTTCGTGTTTTTGTTTGCCAGCCCGCCTTCCACAGCAGCGGCCGCAGCGGCCC
>DATFGJ010000388.1:0-5465 GCA_035249585.1 Lacipirellulaceae bacterium | reverse complement strand
AAGAACCGCCGTTGGACTGAGCCTGTGCATCATGAAGGTGCCTCTCCCCGAGCTTAGTTATCCACGTGAAATGGGTCAATTAAAACGGCAAGGGCGCGTTTCTACAAAATCATTGCGCAAAATCAGGGTTCGAGTCGATGTCGCGCTGAATCACAATGGATCGCTAGGTCGATTGGCGATCGAATCGCCTAGCTATTTCAGGTTTCGGAACCTTCTCGTCGGCAAGGGGCGCAGCGTCATGCCATCGCTAACGGCGGATGATTTGCAAGCGATCGGCGAGCTGGTTGCATCCCGCCGGCCCGGTTACAGCTTGCCTGGCGAATTCTATTCCAGCGAGCTGGTCTATCGCGCGGAGCTCGAGCGCATTTGGCGGCGCGGCTGGCTTTTCGCTGGGCATACATGCGAGATCGCGAGCCCAGGGGACTACTTCACGCTTTCGGTCGATGCCGACTCGCTGATCATCATCCGCGACGAAGGCGGCGAAATCCGCGCGCTGTGGAACGTTTGCCGGCATCGCGGGACGCAAATCTGCAGCGAGCCGCAGGGCCGCGTGGGCCGGCTCGTATGCCCGTATCATCAGTGGACCTATGCACGCGACGGCTCGCTCATCTCGTGCCGCGGCATGCAGGAGGGAATCGACAAGCGCGAAATGGGCCTTTTGCGTGCGCCCGCGCGCGAGCTAGGTGGATTCATCTTTGTGTCGTTGTGCGACGAGCCGCCCGATTTCAGCGAGGCGGCGGCTACGATTGAGCCGTTCGTTCGGCCGCAGGGCCTCGACCGCGCGAGGGTGGCGAAGGTCGTGGACTACAGCGTCGCGGCGAATTGGAAGCTCGTGTGGGAGAATAACCGGGAGTGCTACCACTGCAACGTGAATCACCCGCAATACATCAAAGCCAATTTCGACCATTACAACGCGGATGATACGAACGATCGCATCCGCTCGCGGATCGAGCAGGCGGTGGCTCGAAGCGAAGCGAAGTGGGCGGCGGCCGGCCTTGCCGTGAGCCATCGGCAGAGCGGCATGGCGCAGTTTCCGGATGCCGAGCGGAACTGCTGGTACGCGGCCAATCGCACGCCACTCGTGGAAGACTATGTGAGTGAAACAATGGACGGCCGGCAGGCGGCCCCCTTGATGGGCGATTACACCGACGCCGACGTCGGCACGCTGCGCGTGCGCACGCTGCCGAACATGTGGCACCACGCCAGCTGCGATCATGCGGTGACTACGCGACTGTTGCCGGCCGGTTTGCAGCGCACGGCGGTGCGCGTCACCTGGCTGGTGCACGTCGACGCGGTGGAAGGACGCGACTATCGGCTGGAGGAAATTATGCCCTTCTGGCAGCAAACTTCCGAGCAGGACTGGGCGCTGTGCGAAAAGGCTCAATCCGGCGTCAACTCGTCTCACTATGTGCCAGGGCCGTTTTCGACTTACAAAGAATACAACGTCGATGCTTTTGTCCGCTGGTGTTTGCTTCAATTGAGCCGAGAGCCAAGAGCTGAGCGTCAAGAGCCAGACGCTTCGCGACTTTCTGGCTCTTGACTCTCGACTCTCAGCTCTTGACCCGAATGGAAAGCAATCTGCAACCCGCTGAGTTCATCATCATCGGCGGTGGGGCCGTGGGTTGTGCCGTGGCCTATAGCCTGGCGAAGGCCGGCAAGACCAATGTGCTGCTTCTGGAGAAGGAGCCGACTGTCGCGGCGGTGACGACGCCACAAGCCGCGGGGCTTGTGGGCCAGGTACGCAACAGCGTCGAACGCACGAAGCTGGCGATGTGGTCGGTGAAGACCTTTGCGCAATTGGAACGCGATACCGAGGCTCGGCCGGGATGGCGCCAAGTCGGCTCGCTGCGAGTCGCGCTTTGTCCGGAGCGCGCGGCCGAATTCAAGCACATGAAGGAAGTGGCCGACAAGGCAGGCCTGGAGGCGGAGTTCATCGACCGGCGCACTGCCGAGAAGCACTGGCCGATGATGAATTTCGAGCGCGCCGAGGCCGTGCTGTGGTGCCCAAGCGACGGCTATCTTCAGCCATCGGACCTTACGATGTCCTATGTGGCGCTTGCCAGGCGGATGGGCGTGCGGTTTCAGACGCGCACCGCCGTGCGGCGGGTCGTGGTTAAGGATGGCCGCGTGGCTGGCATCGAGACGGATGGTGGGACGATCGAATGCCGCATGGTGATCAACGCGGCCGGCGCGCACGCGTACCACATCGCCAAAAGCATCGGCCTGGAGCTGCCGATTGTTCCCGTGCGGCATGAATATTTTGTCACGGTGCACGCCGAGGGGTTGCGGCCCGATTTGCCGGTGGTGCGCATTCCGGATTCGACGCTTTATCTGCGGGCGGAAATCAATTCGCTGCTGTGCGGCGGCTGGGAACGCAGCGGCCTTTCGAGCGACCCGCGGCAGTTCGCTCTCGATGGCCAGCCGCCGCCCATCGACCCGGATTGGGACGTGCTGGGCTGGTTTGCCGAGCAGCTCGCGCCGGAGATTCCACAAGTGGAAGAGCTGGGCGTGCGCAGCGTCTTTCGCGGCTGGCCGACGTTCACGCCTGACGGCCGGTTCATCGTCGGCGAAAGTTCGCGCGTCAAGGGCTTCGTAATGGCGGGCGGTTGCAACGCGCACGGAGTGTCCGGCTCCGCCGGCATCGGCCGGCATGTTGTGGAGTCAATTCTCGAGCCTGACGCGTCGCCCTATGTGAAGAGTCTCAGCCCGGACCGCTTCAGCGAGCGCTGGGATTGGCAGACCGCCCGCCGGCAGGCGCAGCATTACTACGAGACGTATTATGATCTCGGGCATTGATACTAGCCTGAAGCGCCAGCGACGGAATCCAAAAAATCACTCGCTTGCGCTTCGGGCTAATGTCGCGTCGCTACACGGTCTTGTGAATCACCTGGCCGGTTTTCTTGTGGCGCAGGATGAGCTTTGTCGTGCCGTCCATCATGCGCTCGTCTTTGAGCAGGACGTGATCGGCGTCGTAATCGCGCAAGACGGCGAGACTTTCGACCGATTCACGGCCGCGCCAGATCGGTAAATTCACCGGCTGCCACTGTTTCTTTTCGATGGATGCGTAAGCCGCGTCGATGATCGCGTTCACGACGTAGCCATCGTAAAGCGATTCCCGCGGGGTAGTCCCGCCGTCAAGCGCGTTGAGCATGTCGGCGAACATGTCGACGTAGCCCAGCGCGCCCGGCTCGTCGCCGACCGGGAACAGCCAGCCGGTGGTGCCTTCGGCTTTCTCGGCGACGTAGCCGGTGCGACCCACGGCCGTGTACATCTCCATGCCGGTGCGAAGCCAGTGGTTGAGCCAGATCGTGCCTTCGGTGCCGGCTACCTCATCGCGCAGATCCATGCCGCCGCGAAACGCCCAGCTCACCTCAAACTGACCAATGGCGCCGTTCTCGTACCGCACCAGCCCGATGGCATGGTCCTCCGCTTCGATCGGATGCACTTGGGTGTCGCCCCAGCAGACGACGTCGACGGGGCGTATGTCCTTGCCGATGAAGTTGCGTGCGATCTCGATGCAGTGGCAACCCAAGTCGACAATCGCTCCGCCGCCCGATTGGGCTTTATCCCAGAACCAAGCGCTATGCGGCCCCGGATGCGCCTCGCGCGAACGGACCCACAGCACTTTGCCGATGCTGCCGTTGTGCACCGCGTCGAGCGCGCGAAGAGTTTTCGGTGTGTAGCACAGGTCTTCCAGGTAGCCTTGGAAGACGCCCGATTTTTCCACCGCTTCGAGCATGCGCAGCGCCTCGGCCGCGTTGCGTCCCAGCGGTTTGGTGCACAGCACGGCTTTGCCGGCATTGGCCGCCGTAATCACAGCCTCTTCATGCAGATGATTCGGCAGCGCGACAATGACGACGTCCGTCTCCGGATCGCGAATGGCCTCTTCGAGGCTCGTCGTGTGCTTGGCGATGCCCCACTCGGCCGCGAATGTCCGCGCGCGGTCGCCCGAGCGGGAATAGGCGATGTGTACGCGGTCGCGTCCGCGATGGCGGTGTAAGGCCATCGTGTAAAACATGCCGATCAAGCCGGTGCCGAGCATGCTGATACGGTGCATGGGACAATCTCGTTGGTTAGCGCCTTACGCAGAGGCGCAGTCGACGCGGAGTGACGGTAGCGACTAATTGCCCTGCGACGGCTCCCGCATGATAATCTTATAGTTGGTTAATTCAATCGCTTACCGTTTTATGTTGATGATTACTTCCGACATCGCGTTGAGAACGAGCGCAGCGAAGTGCATGCTAATTTCGCTTGCAGCATGCCTCGTTGGTCGCGCGACATTCGCCGCCGGGACTCTCGAGGCGGCGCGCGCATACAACGTCGGCGGCGGCTATGACAACAGCTGGAAGGGCACCGGAGTGCCCGAGGAAATCCGCTTCAAGAACGAGCGGATTCTGGCGAAAGGGAAGGGCACTTATTGCTGCGGCTTTACTTTTGCTGTCGCCATGGACGTTGCGCGAGAGCGAGGACTGCTTGTCGACAAGCTACCTGAGGAAATCCGCGCATTTCAAAAGCAGTGGTACGGCGCGACCGAGGAAAGCCGCGAAATTCAGTGCGCGATGGCCGTCGAGAAGCTTGGCATCGGCAAACGCATCGAGCCGGATGTTGCGCGGCCGGGAGACTTCCTGCAGTTCTGGCGGACCAACAAATCAGGGCACAGCGTCGTGTTCGTCGAGTGGGTGGAAAACGACAGGCGCCGCGTCGGTTTCAAATACCGCAGCTCGCAAGGCTCGACTAAGGGAATTGGCGACCGCGTTGAATATTTCGCCGACGAGGGCCACAACGTAGGCTTAGTCGACCGCGAGCGGATGTATTTCTGCCGACTTGACGAGGCGCGAAAATCGGAGTTGTAGCCGGGGTTTGTAACCCCGGGCCGGCCTTCTATTCTGTAGCTGGGGTCTAAGACCCCCGCAAATCAGGGCCGGCCTCGAAGAGGCCGGCTACAGCGCCGTCACGCCTGCGGTTTGGTGCGCCACATCAGAGCCAATAGCGCGGCCGCAATCGCGGCGCAGATGAGAATCGCGTAGAGCACGATATTCCAGGCAGCCAATTTGCCGATAGTAGCGCTGTATTCATCGACCGTGCGGCCAAACGCCTCGGCTTGAATTGTGCGGCCAATGTAGCCGAACAGCCCGATGAAGCCAGCCGCAGTGCCGATTGCCTTCTTCGAAGCGATGTCGAGCGCGGCAATTGTGATGAGGTTGATCACGGGGTAAATGAAGAAGCCGATCGTGGCGAGCATCATAAAGTCGAACCACAAGTAGCCGGGCGGCGTGGCGATGATGGCCGCGAACGCCGCAATAATCGGCAGCATGCCCAAAGCGGCCACCATGCCACGGCGTCCGCCCAAGCGATCCGACGCCCAGCCCAGAAAAATCGTCGACGGGATGCCGGCAAACTCGAGTGCGGCAAGTGCCCGGCCGCCGTGCTGCAATGACGCGCCCTTCACCTCGCGGAGGTACGTT
>DATFGJ010000387.1:0-3044 GCA_035249585.1 Lacipirellulaceae bacterium | reverse complement strand
CGCGTGTTAGGTAGAGTCAATCCAAGGAAGTACTGAGTACTTAGTACGGAGTACCGCGCAGGCTCATGTACGTTCGCGAAAACCCTGTTCTTCAGCACGAGCTCCTCACGAACCTGCGGATGACGCGGGCGTTTGTGCTGTTGTTTGTGTATGTCGCGCTGTTGGGGCTCGTGGTCTATCTCGCCTGGCCGCAGGAGCAGCGGCTCGATATGGCCCAGCCGGAGGCGGCCAAGCGGCTGGTGAACCTTTTCTTCTTCGGACAGTACATGCTGGCGTCGCTGATGGCGCCGAGCTTCGCCGCCGGGGCGATTACCGGCGAAAAAGAGCGCATGAGCTACGAGATGCTGCTGGCCAGCCCGCTGCGGCCGGGGGCGATCGTGCTCGGCAAGTTGTTCGCGGCGCTGTGCCATCTGGGCATCCTCATGATCTGCTCGCTGCCGATCGTGATGCTCTGCCTGCCGCTGGGCGGCGTGTCACTGTATGAAGTGTTCGCGGCCTATTTCGCAATGATCGCCACGGTGGGGCTGTTCGGTATGATCAGCCTGTGGGCCAGCAGCTATTTTCGCCGCACCAGTGCATCGCTGGTGGTTTCGTACTTGATGATCTTGCCGCTGGCGATGGTGTTCGTGCTGGCGTGGAATCAGCTCGAGCAGCTCGGCCGGGCGCGGCTGCTGGTGGTGATCACGGTCGTGCCGGTCGTGTGCTTGTCGTTGGCGGCCCTGATGTGGAGAAATGCCTGCAGGCGGCTGTTGTACCCGCCGGACCTCGGCAGCGAGGGGAAGGAAGTCGTCGACCTGGAAACCGAAGCGCGCGAGGCTGTCGGCCTGTACATCAAGCGCGACGAGTTTCCCGACCGGCTGTTCGCACCGCCCAAGCGGACCACCTTTATGGAAGAGGGCATCAACCCGATCTATGACAAGGAAATGCGGAGCGAAATCTTTAGCCAGGGCACGCTCATGCTGCGGCTGGTGATTCAGATAAGCATGCTGCTGGCCTTGTTCGTGATGGCCTGCTGCCTCTATATCTGGCCGCAGTACGCGCCGTGGTACATTTCGTACGTGCTGTTGTTCAATATGCTGGTGGGGCCGGTATTTTCTGCCGGCAGCGTAACCAGCGAGCGCGAACGGCAGACGCTCGACCTGCTGTTGGTGACGCTTGTGACGCCGTGGCAAATGCTGTGGGGCAAGCTGCTGTCGGGGCTGCGGGTGTCCAGCGTGCTGACGTCGTTTTTGCTATGGCCGGTGATCCTGGCTTGCGTGATGCCGTTGCCATTCTGGTATAACCTGCCAACGATGGCGGGCTACTTGCTGGTGGTCGCCCTGACTTGCGTGACGACGGCCACAACCGCGCTATTCTGTTCGACGATCTTCCAGAAGTCGGCGACGAGCTTGATTGCCACGTACCTCATCATCGGCGTGATGTTCATGGCGCCACTCGCCATGGCGTTTTTCGCCGAGACATTTTTCCGCGGCTCTTTTGGCGAGGCACTCGTCGACAAGCTTGGGGTGCTCAGCCCGTTTGCGGCCGTGTTTGCGCTGCCGCTGGATGTGTCGCGCGATGACGTGAACATCGTCGCGGCGTCGGCAGGCGATTTGCCGCTGTTTTTCGGCTTTGTCGGCTGGTCGGTTCTTTACAACGGCGCACTAGTGCTTGCCATGACGAGGCTGTTCCAGGTGCGCTGGCGCGTGGCGGATTGATTAGCATCATCTCACATGGTCGCATGACTTGACGGCCCAGGTACTGTAATGCGATAACAACTTCAAGACCCGGCACGGCTGCCTCTCATGTCCACCGCACCGATCATGAAACGCGCCAAGACGCAGGACGAGCGGGACCTGCTATTGTACGAGTCGCGTTTGCAGCGTCCGGTGAGAATGAAGGCGCCCGAGTTCGAGCGCAACGGGCGGATTCGGCACGTTATCTTTTCCGGCCAGTTCTCGATGCAGCTTTTGGAGGAGTTGGGCGGCATCGCGGACATGATCCGCATTCTCTCCAAGAGCCGCGCGGGGCAGGATTTCTTGATCAATCTGCTGCCGCACCGGCGAGCGATGCTGTATTTCACGCAGCCCTCGACGCGCACCTTCCTTTCGTTCATGGCGGCTTGCCAGATACTCGGCATTACTTGCAACGAGGTTCGCGACCCGTCGACATCATCCGAGACGAAGGGCGAAACGCGGTTCGACTCGATCCGAATGTTCAGCAGTTACTTCGACACGATCATCATGCGCAGCCCGATCGCGCGCCTGGCCGAGTCGTGTGCGTACCTCATGAACGACCTGGAAGCGGGTGGCAATCGCAGCGTGCCGATCGTCAACGCGGGCTCGGGGGCCGACGAGCATCCGACGCAGGCCTTGCTCGACGTGTACACGCTGCAGCGCTCGTTCCAGTTCGCCAGCCCCAAGGATTCGCCGGCCGCCAACCGGTTCGACGAGCTGCGCGAGCGCAAGGGATATGCGGGCCTTACCAAAGGCCTGGCGAATAAGACGTACGGCTTTTGCGGCGACATCGGCCGCGGGCGCACGGTGCGCTCGCTTGCCATGCTGCTAGCGATGTACGAAGGCGTGCGCCTGGTGTTCATCGCGCCCGACCATCCCAAGCTGGCCATGCGCGAGGATTTGCGCGAGCGGCTTGCCGACCGCAATGTTCGCTTTTATGAGGTGGAATCGTTCGATGAACCTTTGGATGGCCGGCCTGTGATTGAGCAGCTCGACGCGCTGTACATGACGCGGATTCAGAAGGAACACAACGCTCCGCAAGACGCCGAGTCGATGGCCCACATCGACTTTTCGCGCTATTGCCTCACGCCGGCACTCGTGTCGCAGATGAAGGAGTACGCTCCGATCCTGCACCCGTTTCCGCGCGACCAGCACTTCGGCGAAATCCCGCCGGAAATCGACAACGACCCGCGAGCGATGTACTTCCGCCAGGCCCGCAACGGCATGTGGATCCGGGCGGCCCTCCTGGCCCATATCTTCGACGCGGACCATCTCATCTCGCGCCACTTCGTGAGCGAGTATCTCGAGCGGCACGGCTACAACGATTGA
>DATFGJ010000386.1:0-6017 GCA_035249585.1 Lacipirellulaceae bacterium | reverse complement strand
AGCTGCTCAATGACGAGCCGTATCATTACCATTCGAAGATGATCATGAAAGAGGCCCGCACAGGCGGCGCTTGGGCTTGGCACCAGGATTACGGTTATTGGTACGAGAACGGCGTGTTGTTCCCGAATTTGTGCAGCGTGTTCGTCGCGGTCGACCCTGCCACGCGCGAGAACGGCTGCCTGCAGGTGCTGCGCGGCTCACACCACATGGGACGTGTGAATCACGTGAAGACTGGCGATCAGACCGGCGCCGATCCCGAGCGTGTGGCCGCTGCCGCCGAGCGGCTCGAATTGGTATACGTTGAAATGCAGCCTGGCGACGCGCTCTTCTTTCACCCCAACTTGCTGCATCGCAGCGATCAGAACCGCTCGCCCAACGACCGCTGGGCGCTCGTATGCTGCTATAACGCGCGCAGCAATGATCCGTACAAGGAGGGCCGACATCCTCGCTATACGCCGCTGAAGCGAGTGGAAGCAGGCGCGATCCAAGCTGCATCGAACGATTAAGCTTGCGTGGAGCACATTAGCCCGAAGCGCAAGCGAGGGTTTGGCAGATGTACTCTCGCTTGCGCATCGGGCTGGGTTGGATACCGCCAGGTAATATCGCCCTAATTCGCCAGCAGTTGCGCCTGCTTTAGCGGCAGCCGATAGCAGGCAGCCTCCCGTGCATTGCGCACCAACAGATATGGCGGAGCGAACGCTGGGTTGTTCCAGGTGATGTTCGCATCATCGAGCACCTGCGTGCTCGCCAACTCGTTGTAACGCTCGTGTGAGGCTTCGACGAGCGCGAGTTCGCCCATTTCGGAGAGCACTAGGATCACATCGCCGATGAGCATGATCTGCCCGTGGCCGAATTCCGGGTTGCGGCGCTTCTTCCAGAGCACTGCGCCCGTGTCCGCCTCGATGCACTCCAGCAGCACGTCGTCGAGGCCGTAGATAAATCCGTCGCGGACCACCACGTTGCAAAGTTTGGTCTTCATGACGCGCTTGATCGGCGGATTCCACAGCGGCTCGGCCGAAAATATTCCGGCCGTATCACGCTTGATCGCCAAGAGTGACGAACCGACGCCATACCCCTTCGACAGGAACAGGCGGTCGCCATAGAGCGGCACAGGTTGCGAGGCGGATGCGTTGCCATCGTCCGCCCACAGGCGTTCCCATAGCACCGTGCCGTCACTGGCTCGATGCCCGGTGACGTATCGCTCGTTGACGACAATGATTTGTCGTTCGCCGGCGAGTGTCGCGAGCACGGGAGAGGCGTAGCTGGCTTGCCGCTTGCCGGCCGCCCAACGGACTTCGCCTGTTTCGATGTCGAAGGCCACAAGCGAAGAATCAGGATCACCGGCCCCGACGCTGATGACGACCACTTCGTCGACCACCAGCGGCGAACCGGCCTTGCCCCATACCACGACCGGTGCGCCGAACTTCTCAGCCGTGTCGTGCGACCAGAGTACCTCCCCGGTGCGGGCGTCGAGGCAGTTGACGATCCCGGTGCCGCCTTGCGTAAGAACTTTGCCGTCGTGAAGCGTCGGCGTCGCGCGGGGGCCGATGCCGCCCAGGCTGCCCTGCATGTCAGCCGGGTCAAATCGCGCTTTGTCGGCATGACTCCACACAGGCTCGCCCGTGTCGACTCGGTAGCACGTCACAAGCTCGTGTTCGCCACGCTGCTCCTGCGTCACGGCGTAGTTGCCGACCACGGCAAATGCCGACCAGCCGGCGCCTATTTCGCGCCGCCACACTTCCTGCGGCGGATGCGCGTCCCAATTCGTCTCCAGCTGGACGCCTTTTACCTCGGCCCAATAGCCAGTGCCCAGAAAACGCGGATAGTCCTGGGGCGTTGTTTGCCAATCATGCGCCTGACCGGCCAAGTCGATTTGTTGGAGAAACTGATCGGCATCTCGGCCGAAGCGGAGCCGCCAGCTGAAAATGCCCATGTCGCCGTTGAACACAGGGCGAAAGAGGACAAAGAACAGCACCAGGCCAAACCACAGTGCGCCGACAGTCCAAACGCGAAACCGCCGCGGAGAGCCGCCGCAGCGCACGTACCACAACGAGATCAAGGCGACGCTCGCCAACGACACCAGGAAGTGATTAAACGTCTGGTAGTGCGCAATGGACGCCTGCCAGATCCACCAGCCAGCGGCCGCGGCCAGCACTAACGCTGGAAACCATCGGTGGCGCGCCCGGACGCGCGTCCTGGTTGTTGCAGTTTTCTCGGCCGAGCTCATCAGGTTCCTCCGTGGTTCAGGCCTTGCCTGACATCTAACCTGGAAAGACCAACGTTGCGCACGAATCGTAAGGGCTTTTTGCACGCCGGACAAGGCAGGCCTGCCCGGCCGAACGTGCCGCTGTTAGGATGAATGACGACATGAATTCACGTTAGACGCTTCATTTCGCTTGCCATGTCGCCTGACAAAGATAGCACATTGCGCGGTCAAACGGCGGTTGTCACCGGCAGCTCCAGCGGCATCGGCCGCGCGATCGCGATCGCATTGGCTCGCGCCGGCGCCGACGTTCTTTTGCATGCTCGGCGGAATGTTGCGGGCGCAAACGAAACGGCCGACGCGATTCGCTCGCTGGGCAGCAAAACACTCGTGGTTCTCACCGATCTCAGCAACCCGGCCGAACAAGATCGTCTGATTGACGCCGCCTGGAGCTGGCAGGCACCCGACATCTGGATCAATAATGCCGGCGCCGATGTGCTTACCGGCGAGGCGGCTAATTGGCCGTTCGAAGAGAAGCTCGCTGCACTGTGGCAGGTCGACGTCGTCGCCACGCTCCGACTCTCGCGTGAAGTCGGACGCCGGATGAAACAACGCGGCAAGGGCGTTCTGGTGAACATGGGCTGGGATCAAGCGGAGACTGGCATGGCCGGTGAAAACGGCGAGCTTTTCGGGGCCGCCAAAGGCGCTATCATGGCCGCCACGCGCAGCTTGGCCAAGTCGCTCGCGCCGGAAGTTCGCGTCAATTGTCTCGCGCCGGGATGGATTCGCACGGCGTGGGGCCAACAAGCTTCCGCCGAGTGGCAGGAGCGCGCCTCGCGCGAATCGCTGCTTGGCCGCTGGGGTGAACCCGAGGACGTCGCCCGCGTCGCCTCTTTCCTTGCTTCGCCGACAGCTGAGCTTGTTAACGGTCAGATCATCCATGTCAACGGCGGGCGAACCGGGTGACTGTAGCCGGCCTCTGTGACGCCGGCCGATTCGACGGGAATGAAACACCATCGATAATTCCGGGTCGCAGACCCGGCTACAAGTGATGCCCAGCGAACACATCCACTTCGTCACCGGCCGGCTTGCCGAGCATTCGCTGCGGCAGGTCGTCGAGCGGCTCGCGGCCGACGTCGGATTCGCGTACACGATTGACGTGCTACCGATCACGGTGGCCGCGCTGATGACGCCCGAGTGGATCGCACGGCGAATCAAGTTGGCTCCGGGCGCCTCATGCATCCTCTTGCCCGGTTACTGCACAGGCGAGTTGGGACCGATTGAGACAACGACCGGCGTTCCCGTCGAGCGCGGTCCGCGTGACTTGCGTCAGCTGCCGGATTACTTCGGCCGCGAGCCGGCGCCGCCCGATTACGGCGCGTACGACGTTGAAATCATCGCTGAGATCAACCACTGCCCGCGATTGCCATTGACGGAGATCCGTGCGCAGGCTCAACAACTCGCTGCCGACGGCGCTAATGTGATTGACGTCGGTTGCGATCCGGACGGACCGTGGTCGGATGTCGCCCAGGTCGTGCGTGCGCTACGTGACGACGGCCATCGCGTTTCGATTGACAGCCTCGATCCACGTGAAATTGTCCCGGCAGTTGTTGCCGGGGCCGAGCTGGTGCTTTCGGTGAACAGCTCCAACCGGGCGGCCGCACTCGATTGGGGCTGCGAGGTTGTCGCCGTGCCGGATGATCCCCGCACGCTTGCCGGACTCGATGAAACGCTCGACGAGCTTGCGGCGGCCGGCGTGCGTTTGCGGATTGATCCGGTGCTCGAGCCAATCGGGTTCGGTTTCGCTGACAGCCTGGGACGCTATTTGCAGGTGCGCGAACGCTACCCGGATGCAGAAATAATGATGGGCATCGGCAATCTCACTGAGTTGACTGACGCCGATTCTGCGGCCATGAATGTCGCGCTGTTGGGCCTTTGTCAGGAGCTTGGCATCCGCAGTGTGCTTACGACGCAGGTTATCAATTGGGCCCGCAGCAGCGTACGGGAGTGTGACCTGGCGCGGCGACTGGTATACCATTCTGTGCGGCATCGCGTGCTGCCCAAGCACCTGGAGCCGCGGTTGGTGATGCTCCGCGATCCGGCGATTATCGAACTGTCGGCCGACGAGCTTGAGCGCCTCGCCAGCGAGATCAAGGATTCAAATTATCGCGTGTTCGTCTCGGGCGGCAAGATTCACCTGGTCAGCCGCGAGCTGCATTTGCATGGGACCGAGCCTTTCCTGTTGTTTGAAAAGCTGCGCCGATCTGGGCAGAGCGGCGCGGCTCCCAAGAATTTGGATGCAGCGCACGCATTTTACCTTGGTTACGAAATGTGCAAGGCCGCCACGGCGCTCGCGCTCGGCAAACAATACCATCAGGACGAAGCGCTCGATTGGGGTTTTCTCACGCAGCCAGAGCAGAGGCACTATTTGCGGGCACGGCCGGATGAGTCGGAGGCGCCATGAATCGCTGCAATGAAGGCGGCCCAGACTTGCCGCTGCTCGAACCGCTTGACCCGCAGCTGCAGCCGGTTGAGGTATTTCGCCGGCTGGCCGAGCTGCCGCACGTGGTGTTCTTCGACAGTGCGATGCGGCACGCGAAGTTGGGCCGCTACTCCTTCGTCGCGGCCGATCCGGTGGAATGGCTTGTCGTGCCTGCCGACGGCAGCGATGCGCTCAGTAAGCTGGTCCAACGAAGCCACGATTTCGGATTTCCGATTTCGAATTGCGGATTGTCCGGACCACCTCCGCAATCTGAAAATCGCGGCTCGACTGAGCTCGCCGAAGTCAATCCAAAATCCAACTTGCCATTTCAAGGCGGCTGGGCGGGCATGTTTGGCTATGAGCTGGCGCGCAGCCTCGAAGCGGTGCCGGCCGCAGCCATCGACGAGTTTCAGATTCCCGCGATGGCAGTTGGTTTGTACGACGTCGTGGCCGCATTCGACCACGAACAACATGCCGCCTGGCTGATCTCGCAAGGACTTCCGGAAATCGATTCCGAAGCGCGGCGCGATCGAGCTGTCGCGCGGCTCTCGCAATTTCGAGAGCGATTGTCAGATCGATCGGCGGCGCCAAAAAGCAACAGTTCGACGGCGCCGATGCTGCCCGTCGATGCTCTTGCGGCACAATTCCACATTCCGGGTCACGACGGACTTACCAGCAATTTTTCGGCGGCTGGTTATCAACAGGCGATCAAGCGAACCATCGATTACATCCACGCTGGCGACGTGTTTCAGGTCAATCTCTCGCAGCGACTACTGCATCCCGCGACAACGACGTCCGTTGATCTTTACTGTCGTCTGCGGGAGCGAAACCGGGCTCCGTTCTCTGGCTTCCTCGACGGCGGTGACTGGCAGATCGCTAGCACCTCGCCCGAGCGGTTCGTGCGAGTTGACGACGGTCATGTGGAGACCCGGCCGATCAAGGGAACGCGTGCCCGCGCGTGGCGGCCGGAGGCCGACCTGTTCGCCGGCGACGAGCTGCGCGCGAGCGACAAGGACCGGGCTGAGAACGTCATGATTGTTGACCTGCTGCGTAATGATCTCTCCCGCACGAGTCTGCCTGAGAGCGTGCACGTCTCGCAGCTCTGCGGATTGGAGACATATGAATACGTGCAGCACCTGGTTTCAGTCGTCGAATCGCAGTTACGGCCGGATGCGACGCCGATCGATCTCTTGCGGACGTCATTTCCCGGCGGCTCCGTCACGGGCGCTCCGAAAATTCGGGCAATGGAAATTATTGCCGAACTGGAGCCGACGGTTCGCGGGGCGTACTGCGGCTCGCTGGGCTACATCGGCTTGGACGGGCGCATGGACA
>DATFGJ010000385.1:0-4297 GCA_035249585.1 Lacipirellulaceae bacterium | reverse complement strand
CACCGGCGGATCGGGTACGCCTAGCATGCGGCTGGGGATGGAAGCTGGATCTCGCGGCGGCCAATCCAACTGCTTGACGAGCGAATAGGCAAACCAATCGACTCCCCACAGAATCGCGCCGAATCCAATGCAGAGCACGAGGCCGATTGGCCAGGCCAGCCATTTGCGTGGCGAAACAACCATCCAAGCAGCAATCAGAGTGGCCGAACCGCATGCTGCGCCGATGATGAGCGCCGAGCTCCATGCGTAGTGATTGAGCTTTGGCAGCCTGGCGATGATTAACGACGCCACCGCAAGCAAAACCATTGCCAAGAGAAGGCTCGAGAGTGAAAAGCGAAAGCCGGTGGGTGATTCTGGATCGACCGTGGTGGGTTGCGGCGCCTGTTGGGCCAACCGCGCGCGTCGCCAGCGATAAACGAAAACTCCAGCCACAACGATGATGCTCTGGAGCGCGAAAACGACGAGTGGCTCGTAGGCCGGCACCAGTAGCAGTGGCAAGAGCGCGGCGACCACCATCGCTGCGCGCAGGAACCAGTGTCGTGGCGACGTGGCCGCCCAGAGGGCGAGCAGACCGACGCAAGTGAATGACGTCACCAACAGCAGCGCGAGGATCAGTTCGATCGTCAGCCAGTCGGGCATGCGAAGAATTGTCCGCCCCAGTGATGAGTCCTGATGAAAAGCGCGTTTCACGTTAACCTACCACGTTCCAGATTGCCGCACTACAATTGCTAACGTATATGGAACCGGCCACGGCGGCGGCTTCCGCTCCGGCGCGTCCATCGGCCGCCCAGCGGCTGCGGGAGTTGGCCGCACATCTGAATTTGCACCGCGGCTTTGCCGACGTCGTCGCCAGCCTCGAAGCGGGGCATGGCGGGACGCTCGGCGGAGTCTGGGGGTCTTCGCGCGCGCTCGTGGCCGCGGCGCTGGCGCGATCGTGTCCCGGGCCGCTCGTGGTCGTGGCGCCTCACCCCGGTGAAATTGACGCGATTGCGCGCGATTTTGCACTCTTCAGCGATCTGCCAGTGGCCGAGTTTCCAGCGTGGGAATCGGAGCCGGGCGAACGGGTGGTGCATGATGAGATTTATGGCGAGCGGCTGCGGGTGCTGAAATCGCTGGTGGATGTCGCGATGAACGAACGCGGCCATCAGCCCCCGGCTCCGCCGGGGGTTAATCCCGCCGACAACGGCAACGGCGCTTCGACATTAGCATCGCATTTGGACCCCCGGCAGAGCCGGGGGCTGTTGGGCACCACGCCAGCAATCCTCGTCACGAGCATCCAGAGCTTGCTGCAGCCGGTGCCGTCGCGCGATTCGTTTGCGGCGGCGACGCGCGAGATTCGCGTCGGCGCGCAGCTCGATGAGCAGGAGTTCACGTACTGGCTGGCCGAGCGCGGCGGGCATGCGACGACGGCCGTGGAGCTGCCGGGCGAGTTCTCGCTGCGCGGCGGCATTCTGGATGTGTTTCCACCGGATGCCGACGATCCGGTGCGGATCGAACTTTTTGGCAACGACGTCGAGTCGATTCGCCGCTTCGATGTCGGATCGCAGCGCAGCCTGGAGACTCTCGACTCCACATCGATCACGATGCTCGAGCCGACGGCCTCCGATCGCGCCCACTTCACCGGTTATCTACCCGAGGGCACATGGTTCATGCTCATCGAGCCGAGCGAGCTGGCCGAGGAGGGCAAGTTTTATCTCGATCGAATGGACCGGCCGCAGGCATTTCACGCTGTCCGGCCGACGCTCGAGGAAATCTACAAGTTCCCCTCGGTGACGGCGTCAGGCGTGCCGGCCGGTTCGGTGGAAACGACGGCCCACCTCGAATTCGAGTCGGTGGAACGCTTCAGCGGCGAAATCGGCAAGGTGCGCGACGAGCTGGACAAGGTGAGCGAAGGGCACGAAGTGTTCCTCGTGTGCGAGACGGAAGCGGAGGCGGAGCGGCTCAAAGAGCTGTTTAAATCGTCGAAGCTCTTGGACGGTGACGAGGCACTGGCAGAGCCAGTGGCACCCGAAGAGCGCAAGCTGGCGCGCGGCCGTTCCCGGTTGCATTTTGTGGTCGGGCATCTGGAGGCCGGCTTTCGCATCGTGCCGCAGCGCGTCGTGCTGGTGAGCGCTGCCGAGCTGTTCCAACGACAGGATTTGGCGCGCACCACGCGGCGCCGGCAAGCGCGCGCCATTGACAGTTTCCTGGAGCTGCGCGAGGGCGACCTCGTGGTGCATGTGGCCCACGGCATTGGCCGGTATCGCGGCTTGCGATTGTTGGAACAGGACGGCCGCGCCGAAGAGCACCTGGAGTTGGAGTATCACGGCGGCACGAAGATTTACGTGCCGTCGGCCAAAATCGAGCTCGTGCAGAAGTACGTTGGCGGCACGCGCGGGCGGCCGATGCTCGCGCACATCGGTGGTAAGGCCTGGGTGCGGCAGAAGGAAGCCGCTCAGCGGGCGGTCACCGACCTGGCCGCGGAGATGATCGAGCTGCAGGCGGCCCGCGACGCGCGGCCTGGCATCGCCTTCCCACTCGACAGCGAATGGCAGCGCGAATTCGATGCAGCCTTCCCATACCAGGAAACGCCCGATCAGCTGACCGCGATCGCCGAAATCAAAAGCGACATGCAGGTGGCCCGGCCAATGGACCGGTTGCTGTGCGGCGACGTCGGCTTTGGCAAAACCGAGCTGGCGATCCGCGCGGCGTTCAAAGCAGTCGACGCCGGCTACCAGGTCGCCATCCTTGTGCCGACGACGGTACTGGCCGAGCAGCATCGCCGCACTTTCGCAGCTCGAATGGCCGAGTTTCCATTCCAAATCGCATCCATTTCACGATTTAACTCCGCCAAAGAGCAGCGCAAGATCATCGAGCAAACGGCTGAAGGGCAGATCGACATCCTTATCGGCACGCACCGGATCGCATCCACCGATGTGCGATTTGCGAACCTCGGCCTATTGATCATCGACGAGGAGCAGCGCTTCGGTGTGGAGATCAAGGAAAGGCTCAAGGCGCTGCGCGCCACCGTGGACGTGCTCACAATGACGGCCACGCCGATTCCGCGCACGCTGCACATGTCGCTGCTGGGCGTGCGGGCGATTTCAAACCTGGAAACGCCGCCGGCCGACCGGCTGGCCGTCGAGACGCGCGTCACGCGATTCAGCGACGAGCTGGTGCGCCACGCCATCATGCGCGAGCTTAATCGGGGCGGGCAGATTTACTTCGTTCACAACCGGATCAACGACATTCATGGCGTGGCCATGCGCCTGGCGGAGATTGTGCCTGAGGCGCAAATCGACATTGGCCACGGCCAGATGCCCGAGCACGAGCTGGAAGATGTCATGCTGAAGTTCGTGCGCGGCGAGACCGATATTCTGCTCTCGACCACGATTGTCGAGAGCGGCCTCGACATCCCCAACTCAAACACGATCTTTATTGACGACGCCGACCGCTATGGCCTGGCCGATCTGCATCAGCTTCGTGGCCGCGTGGGGCGATACAAGCACCGGGCGTATTGTTACCTGCTGATAGACGAAAATCGGCACCTCTCGCCGGAGGCGGCGCGGCGACTGCGGGCCATCGAAGAGTTCAGCCAGATGGGGGCTGGCTTTGCGCTGGCCATGCGCGACCTGGAGCTGCGCGGCGCGGGCAACATTCTCGGTACACAGCAGAGCGGTCACATCGCCACGGTCGGCTACGAGATGTACTGCGCGCTGCTGGAGCGAGCGGTGCGGCGGCTGAAGCGACTGCCGCAGCCCGAGTCGGTCGAAGTGACAATCGATCTGCCGGGCGAAGCTTATCTGCCGCGCGGCTACGTGCCCGACATGCGAGGCAAAGTCGATCTATACCGGCGGCTGGCTCGGCTCACGACGGAGGCCGCCGTGGATGATTTCGCCAATGAGCTCGCCGACCGATTCGGGCCGTTGCCGGAGCCAGTGTCACATTTGCTGGAGCTAGCACGGCTGCGAATCTGGGCACACGCGTGGGGTGTTCAGGAAATTCGACTTGAAGATCGGTATGCCGTGCTGGCATACACATCGCGCGAAAAACTCGAGCCCTTAGTGAAGCGGGCGGAGGGGCGGCTGCGGGTTGCCGACCAGCGCTCGGCGTATCTGTTGCTGGCCGGCTCGCCTTCGGACGCCCAGATGATCTTTGCCGAAGTGAAATCTCTCTTGCGGCCGGTGGGGCGCGCGGCCTAGAATCCGCCGCTTTTCCAGGGGGCTAGGGATTGGGGACTCGGGGCTGGGCGGGGTTACTGCGCTGCCCGCCGTGGTCAATTGCGTCAGCCCCTAGTCCCGGCCCCTAGCCTCCAGTC
>DATFGJ010000384.1:0-6425 GCA_035249585.1 Lacipirellulaceae bacterium | reverse complement strand
TACCGGCGGATTGTGCCGGGAAACACCTTGCTGTCATTCCATACGTATTCCGTGACTTTACCGCGGGGTACGCCGTCCTGCTGAAATGAATCCGGTCCATGCGGATAGCGCACTTCGAGCCGTGGCTCCTGCGCTCGGCATGCATGGAACAAGCCGTCGGCGGCCAACGGCAACGCGGCGACCAACAGAAATGAACATTTGCGAAATGAAGCAAACAATGTCACGGCGATATCCCCCGGGGAGTGTAGTAGGCACACTCCCTGTGCCGCAACAGCGCCGTTGTAACGTGCGGCGATCCGAATAGCAAGAATAAGCCGGCTCTGTTTCGGCTACGGCCAATGGCTACGATCGCGAGCTCAGCCGAGCGGAGTGTGCCGGCTACACCGCAGGTCGCCGGCCGTCGGAATCACCGAAGCGGTCGATGCCCGATACGCCCATGTGCTGCAGCATCTCGATATACATGTTCGACATAGGCATCGAGTCGACCTCGTGGAACCGCCCGGTGGTTAGCGCGCCGCCCCCTCCGCCCGCCAGAATCACAGGCAGATTCTCGTGCGAATGGCGGTTGCCGTCGGCGTTGCCGCAGGCATAGACGATCATCGAGTTGTGCAGCACCGACGTGCCGTCTGCGTCTTTCATCGATGAGAGCGTTTCCAGAAACTTCGCGAAGTACGACATGTAATGCCGGTCGATCTTGGCGATTTGCTTGAGGTTGTCTTCATTGCCCTGGTGATGCGACAGGTCGTGATGGCCGCGCTTCACGTCGATCTCCGGGAACGGTCGGTTGCTGCCATCATGCGCCAGGATCAGCGTGGCGATCCGCGTTGAGTCGGTCTCAAACGCCAGCGCGATCATGTCGTACATCACCTGCATGCGCTCTTCGAACGGATCGGGCACGCCTTCGGGCGCCTCCACCTTCGGGTTCGGCAGGTCGCCGAACTCTTCGAAGCGAGCCAGCCGCTTCTCAATCTCGCGAATGCTGGTGAGATACTCGTCGAGCTTGCGGCCGTCCTTCGCGTCGAGCTTTTGCGCAAGCGACCGGGCGTCGTCACGAATGAAGTCGAGGATCGAGCGGTCGCTCTGCTGACGAAGAGCGCGGCTCTTGCGTCGCTCTTCCGGCGAGCCCGCGCCGAACAGACGCTCGAACACCAGCCGCGGGTTCGGCTCCGGCGGCACAGGCGTCGTCGCCGACCGCCAGGCAATGTTGAACTGGTACGCACACGAATAACCGCTGTCGCAGTTCCCCGAGTTACGCACCGCATCGCACGTCAGCTCCAGCGACGGAAAGCGGGTGAGGTGGCCAACGTGCTGCGCGGCCACTTGATCGACCGACGGGCCTACGTGAATATCCGAACCGTTCGTTTTCTTCGCCCGGCAGCCGGTAAGCAGCGATGCGCTCGCTCGGGCGTGGTCGCCGGCGCCGTCCTTGCCGGCCGTGGCATTGATATGGTCCAAGCCGCCAATGACTTGAATCTGTTCCTTCAGGGCGGCCAGCGGCTCCATCGTTGGGCCAAGCTCGAAATTCTTGCCCTTGCCCTTAGGCCACCAATTCTCCTGGTGCACGCCGTTAGGGATCGTGACGAACACCATGCGCTGCGGCGCGGTGGCAGCCGCAACGGCCTCTTTCGCCACGGTCGCGACCTCAGCCGCTTGCGAAACGCGCGGCAGCAGCGAGGGCAGGGCGGGCAGCGCAATCGTCGCTCCGATGCCGCGCAGAAAATGCCGACGGCTCAACGACCAATGACGCTCCGCGGCACGCTGACGATCCGACGGCAAATTCGTGGCCATGGCAGCACCTCACTAGTGTAGTAGGCACACTCCGTGTGCCGAAACGAAAAACCAGTGCGTCTTTTTAATCGAACGATGCTACGGCACAGGGAGTGTGCCTGCTACTTTATCTCCACGGCGCTGGCGTTGAAACGGCGCCGATTCGATCACACCCGTCACCAACACCGAAAACTTTCCACCGCTCGCATCCAGCCGCTCAACGATCCGGTCGACCGTGTGCTCGTCATAATACTCCAAACCCCGGCCCAGGGCGTAGGTAAGCAGCTTTTCGGTGAGGCAGCGGTAAAAGTCGCGGTGGTGCTTTTCCTTTAATATCGTCTTTAACTCGCGGATTCCAGCGAAATCTTCGCCCGTCAACAGCGTTCCCGAGGCGTCGATCGGCTGCTCTTGCTCTTTATCCCGCCACACGCCCAGGGCGTTAAAGTTCTCCAAAGCCAGCCCCAACGGGTCCATTCGGGCATGGCACGAGTGGCAAAGCGGGTCGCGTCGGTGGATTTCCTGCAACTCCCGGACCGTCGGCTCGTGGCCTGTCACGGCGTCGGCGGCCGACTCCAGCGTGGGGATATTCGGCGGCGGGGGCGGGGGCGGCGTGCCCAGAATATTATCGAGAATGTATAGCCCGCGCTTCACCGGAGAGGTTCGTGTCGGGTTCGACGTCACGACCAGCAAGGTGCCTTGCGTCAACAGCCCGCCGCGCGGACTGCCCTTCGGCAACTCGACGCGCCGCATCTCGTTGCCTTCCACGCCCTCAATGCCGTAATGCTTCGCCAGCCGCTCGTTGAGAAACGTGTAATTGCTGTCCAGAAGCTCGAGCAGGCTGCGGTCTTCGCGCACAATATGTTCGAAGTACGCTTCCGTTTCGCGGCGCATCGTTTGCCGCAGCTCGTAGGAGAACGAATCGCGAATCTCGCTCAGCCGGCGGAACTGGGCGCGAACTCTGTCGCGTTCTTCTTCCTCCTCGCGACGAGCCTCCGCGCGGGCCGCCCGCTCTTCGTCCGATAATTCATCATCCGATTCTCGCTCCTCACGTTCCCTATTGCGGTCGCGATCGCGCCTACGCCCGCGGCCACGTCCCCGGCCGTCACGGAAACGCCGAAACTGCCGGCGAAGCTCGTCCCACTCTTCATCCAGTCCCATCGCCGACAGCGCGTCGATCTCGGCATGCTCGACATCGCGAGCTCGCAGCCACTGGCCGGCAAAATTCTCGACCAGCTCCTCAGAGCGCCGGTCCTTCAGCATCCGCTCGACTTGGGACGCCAGATTCTTGCGCAACTCATCGTTTTCCGCCAGCCGCAGCAGCTCATCGTCCGGCATGGACGACCACAAGAAGTACGACAGTCGCGACGCGAGCGCGTACTCATCGATTAATGGAAACCGCTCATCAGTGGCCGCATCCGCAGCACCCTCCGTGCGGAACAAAAACCGCGGCGAGGCAAGGACCGCCACCATGGCACGCGAGATTCCATGCTCGAATGTTTCGTTTGGCTCGGAATAAACTGTTTTGGCAATTGCCACAAGCCGATCAACCGTTTCATCGTCGACCGGCCGGCGGTAAGCACGCCGTGCAAACGCAGCCAGCACCTCGCGCGCGTAAGCCTCGCGCTCATCAGCATCCTCGGGCGGCGCACCTTTGGGGAAAAAGCGCGTATACGTCTTATTCTCGATCCGGTACTTCTCGTCGAACGGCCCTCGCACGGTCACCGAGCGAATCCGATACTCCATCGAATTGATGCGCTCCGACTCGGCTACAAGCGGCTCCAACTTGAATTCCAGCCGCCGCCGCCCGCGCTCCCAATCGACTTCGAATTCGTAATCCTGCGTTTCGCCGTTCGACCACCCGTATTCTTCTTCGCTAAGCTTCTTGTCGTCGGCCGTGAAGGTGACGCGACAGCGGCCGGGGTCAAATTCGAACTCGCCGTCCAACTCGATTACCACATGTAGACGGTACTGGCCGGGCTGCCTGGCATTGAACCTCGTGGCGACGGTTGCCGGTTTGTAATAGCTCATCCGATCGCCGCGCACATCGCCGCCGACGTTCCCGTCCTCGCCGCGAAAGCGCGAGCCCTCGATGCGCCTCTCTGCCACCACATGCGGCTCTCGCGGCACCGCCTGCTTGGTGATCTCCTCGGCCGCCTTCAGATACTTCTCCATGAGGAGCGGCGAGACGCTCAGCACGTCACCGATGTTGTCGAAGCCGTAGCCGGTGTCGTCGGCGGGAAAGTTTTCCGTCGTGTTGTAGTCGACGCCCATCAAGTCTCGGATCGTGTTGCGATACTCGACGCGGTTGAGTCGCCGGATCGTCACGCGACCAGGATCTGGATTGGCCGGGTCGATGCCAAATACGTCGGCCTTAATCCACTCGAACAACCGTCGCCGCTCATCATCGTTGGGCCGGTCCTCGCCGGCCGGCGGCATGATGCCGGCCCGCACGTTTTTCAGCACCGCGTGCCACAGCTCGATGTTGCCAGCGAGCGACTCGTCGGAATCGAACTCATCCAGCGTGCGGTTGCCCTCACTCGCCCCGTGGCCATGGCAGCCGTAACAATACGTCTCAAGGACTGGCTGCACGCGCTCGCGAAACCGCTCGCCCGCGGGTGTTACCTCGCCAATACAGGGCGAAGCTGCGAACATCGCGATGAGCCAGAAAAACGGGGCGTACCAAGAGCGTCCCGCCCCATTGTCGGGGGGGCGGATAAGACGAATGAGGATCGAGCCATCCGTCGAGAGCACGAAACGTGGCATAGTCGGCGTGCTCATTCAAGGTGGGAAATTGGGCCAGCGCCCCGGGGGCCAGTATATTGTACCGCCTGGTCCCAGGCATGCCACCCATATTGTACACAACGTAATCATGCGGCAGCGGGCGGCATGCCTTCGTCGCGGGCACCATGTGCAGCATGGTCGACTGCATAGGCATGAGCCAGAAATGCCCACGCGGCCGAGTAGTGCGCGGCGCCGACGAACTCGCATAATACTCCCCACTGTGCCATGCCGCGCCACTCTCCGCACCTTGGGCCGCGACGGCGGCCGGGATTCTGATTGTATCCCTGAGCGGGAGACGCCGCAAAGTTTATCATTCGGTTGGTCGCGAGACAGGGTCGCGCGCCAAGCAGCCGCCGAGCCGTTCGTCGCGGCTGTGTCCTGGATATCAGCGCATCTGCACGACGCCGCTATTTCGTGGCGGCAATTTCAACCGCGCGCCTAGCCTGATAAACTGGAAACGACTCATCGTTGACTCACCCCGTTTTTTTCGTCGACGGCGCACGTTGATGGACAAAAAGTCGCTTTCATTTCTCGTCGTCGGCATGCTCATGGGCACGCTCGTCGCCACGGCCGGCTTCGCCTGGTATGTGCGCGACGGTCGGCTCAACGCGACGCACTCGCACACGCGAGTGCTGAAGTTGGGTCACAGTCTCGACCAGAGCCATCCGGTTCACAAGGGGATGGAATTCATGGCCGAGCGACTCGCCGAACTGTCCGGCGGCAGCATGCAGATTCAAATCTTCCCGAACGAGCAGCTTGGCAACGAGACGGAAGCCATCGAGCAGGTGCAGCGCGGCGCGCTGGCCATGACCAAAACGTCGACCGGGCCGCTGGAAAGCTTCCTGCCCGAAATGGCAATTTTCAGCGTGCCGTACATCTTTCGCGACGCCGAACATTTCTGGAAAGTTCTCGACGGAGCGATCGGGGCCGAGTTATTACGTCTGGGCGATTCGAAGGGCGTTCATGGCCTGTGCTATTACGACTCCGGATCGCGGAATTTTTACACAATCGGGCGTCCAGTCCTGTCGCCTGATGACTTGCGCGGCATGAAAATCCGCGTGATGAAGAGCAAGACCTCCATGGACATGGTTCAGGCGCTCGGCGGCGCGCCGACTCCGATTGCTTTCGGTGAATTGTACACGGCCCTACAAACCGGCATCGTCGACGGCGCGGAAAACAACATGCCGAGCTTTACATCCACCCGGCACTACGAAGTTTGCAAGCACTTTTCCATGGACGAGCACACGCTGATCCCTGACATTTTGCTCGTCAGCCAAAGCATTTGGGAAAGCCTTTCGCTCTCCGAGCAGCGATGGCTTCAGCAAGCGGCCGACGAGTCGAACCAATTCCAGCGCAAATTATGGACCGAGGCCAGCGAAGCGGCCCAGGCGGAAATGATCCGGCACGGTGTGACGATCTATAAGCCCGACCGCCAGCCGTTCATCGACATGGTCCAGGAGATGCATCGCAGCCTGGAAGGGACCAACGTGGGCGAACTCCTCGCACGGATCAAGGAGGTTCGCTAACCAATGCGACTTCTCTTGGCCCGCGGCCGGGCAGCCAGCGATTTCTTGCTGTCCACGCTGGTCATTATCTTGTTTGCCGCCCTTACGCTCGATGTGCTGTGGGGCGTTTTCACTCGCTACATGCGTGAAGCGGGTCAGGCGCGCTGGACCGAGGAGCTCGCCACGGTGCTCCTCGTCTGGGTATCGTTTCTCGGTGCGGCGCTGGTCTACGGTGAGAGAGGCCATTTGGGTCTTGACTATTTTGTCGGCAAGCTCGACCCGGCCGCGCAGCGGCTTACGGATTGCATCGCGTATTTGCTGGTATTGATTTTCGCCGTCGCCGTGATGGTTTGCGGTGGATGGATACTGGTC
>DATFGJ010000383.1:0-18488 GCA_035249585.1 Lacipirellulaceae bacterium | reverse complement strand
TTCAAATGCTCAAATCTTTGCGAATCATCGCGGTTGTCGTTTTCGCGGCGCTTTGGCCGGCCGCTGTTGCCAGCGCGCAGTTTGGATTCGGGATCCACGTCGGTGGTGGGCGTTATCACGATCACGATCCTCATTTCGATCACCATGATTATTACGGTCACCAGCACCACTCAGATTGGCACCATGTTGTGCCGCAATACGATCCCCATTGGGACGGCAGCTATTACGCGGACAACGGCATCAACTATTACGCCCCTCAGCCGCACGTTACCGGTCACGGCGCTTATGTCCCGGCCAGGCCCGTTGCGATCAAGTTTGGCAGCTACCAACATTTAGACGACCTGACAAGTCGCCTGGAACGGCTCGCCAACGATCTGTGCTTGGACTTGCACCACAACTATCGGCATAACCGCGGCTTTACCGCCACCTACCGCGAGGCCTATGAAATCCTGGAAACGGCCAAGTACATTCATGACAAGGAGCACCAAGGCGACCGTGCCCAGGTAGCGCGTCGTCTGGATGAGCTCGACGGGCTGTTCCACCACGTCCAGGACGATATCCAAGGCTGGAGCCGTCGGAATGTTCGTCAGATTGGACGGTCGGGCGCGCAGGCCAAACTGGACATGATCGAATCGACGCTGCACCATTTGATGCACACGGTCGGTGTGAAAGGAATCCACGGCGATCCGCACACCGCGCCGGCACCGGCGGATTACGAAGTCGCGCCGACGCCGGCCGACTAGAGCAGTTTCCAGACGGCATGTAGCCGGCCCTGTGAGGCCGGCTACAGTCGTTTCTATTGGTAATTCTCAGACGCGCAGAATTCCGTCCTCGGGTTGTTGCGCACCTGTAGCGACACACCAAGAATTAGCGACGAACGATTCGTTGAAGCTGTCGGCCGTCGGCTTTCAGCCATCAGCCAAAGAATCGAGGGCTCAGCAAACCGCCATTCGATGACGATGCGGGCTAGGCAGAGGGCACGCGGAGGTTCAGCGCGCGGCAGAAGCACAATCGTCGTAAATTAGCCGACGATGAGAGCTGAGGGCGGGCATTCCCTTTCCATTACCCGATAAACTCGTTCGGTGCTAAATCCGAGCGCTTCTAGAGTTTTTGCCGTTTTACTAGCCGCGATGCGCCACTTTTTTTCGCGCCGGTAGTCTGTATAATCACCCTCAGCGACTGCGATAGGCCGAATCTGCTGCAAATGTGGCAGAACGGGGGACCCAATCATTGGGGCGAATCTGGCAGGGATGCCGGACGGAGAACTTCGACTCCGAGCCCGTCAGCTAACCTCGTAGGCGGTCGAGGAATTTCGATGCTCCGCGCGGGCTGTGCGCTTCGGCGCCCGGTGCGCGTCATCTCTAGCCGCCGTATCGGCTAGCCTCCAAATGCGCAGTGGCGCTTCGTCCGGAGGCACTCTCATGCTCGTGCAAGGCGCACGTCCGCGCCAGCTGCGCTGGTTCCATGCTGGGCCCATGTTGTTTGGGGATTGGGGAACAAGCCGTTTATATGTACTAGGCCTGGCAATGTTTTATGCCGGCCACGCGTCGTTCTGGTTCATGCTTGCCATGTCGCTCCTGCTGGTGGGAGTGGGATGGTCCTACCAGGTCATTTGCCGTTTATATCCAGACGGTGGGGGCGTGTACTCCTCGGCGCGACATCGATCGCAAACACTTGCGGTTGTCGGCGCGCTTTTGCTGTGTGCCGACTACATCGTCACCGCGTCACTCTCGGCGCTCGACGCTTTTCATTACGTCGGTCTGGAGCATGCGCAGTGGTGGGCCGCTGGATCGATCGCGCTCGTCGGGGCTGTGAATTACTTTGGCCCAACCAAAGCCGGTACCGGCGCGCTTATTATCGCTCTGCTAACGATTGGCCTGAGTCTGACAATCGCACTCGCATCGGCCCCATCATTGAGCGAGGCCCATATCACGCATCCGCAAGGAAGCCCGTTCCACTGGTGGCGGCAGTTCACGGCTCTGATCCTGGCGATCTCCGGCGTCGAGGCCGTTGCCAACATGACCGGAATCATGGTGAAGCCCGTTGAACGAACGGCGAGGCGCGCGATATGGCCGGTCCTCTTGGAAATCGTCATCCTGAACCTGGTGCTCACATTGGCGATGCTCGCCGTGCCAGCCGAGGTGCTGGGCAATGGCGACTCGACGCAAGCTAATATCGCGCACCGGGACACCATGATGAAACTGCTCGCCGAGTACTACGTCGGGCCAAACTTTGCCAAAGTGGCGTCGGTCGTATTTGCGCTTCTACTGCTCTCGGCTGTGAATACGGCGGTCACCGATCTGGTGAGCATCCAATACATGATGGCTCGGGACAAAGAGCTTCCGCATGCGCTCGGCGGGCTTAATCGATGGGGGATGCCGGTCATCCCGCTTTGCGTTGCGGCATTTGCGCCCGCGGTCGTCGTGCTGCTCTTTCCAGACGTCGGCCATCTGGCGGATCTCTACGCCATTGGCGTCGTGGGTGCCGTGGCACTGAATCTGGGCTCTTGTTCGACGAATTTCGGCCTGTCCATGCGAAAGTACGAGCGATTGCTGATGCTGGCATTGGCCGCGCTGATGGTCGTGATTTGGCTGACGATTGCGATTGAAAAACCATTTGCGCTTGGGTTTGCGCTCACGGTCATGGGAATTGGGCTGAGCGGTCGCTGGATCGCTCACCATCGCGAACAAATTCGCGAGTGGGCGGTGGTCTCGGTACCTGCCTTAGCACAAGCGGGGACCACAGCGACCGCCTCACTGGCGGCTAAAGCTGCCGCGCTCACGAAAAGGCCGCCAGCCGCGATCCCCACCAAAACTCGAATTATGGTCGCGACGCGCGGTAACCAGCGACTTATGAAGTTTGCAATCGAGCAAGCTCGCCTGGCCCGAGGCGAGCTGTTCGTGCTGTTCGTGCGGCATATCGCCGTGCCGACGATGGGACCGGCGCGAAGCGGCGATCCAACTCACGATCCAGAAGCTGTTGAGCTGTTCAGCGCAATTCAAACGATGGCCGACGAGGCGGGCGTGAGCGTGTATTTCCTGTATTCGGTCGCCTATGACGTGGCCGAGGCAATCCTTGAAACGGCCGCCACTTTTGCCGTTGATACACTGCTCTTGGGAACAACAAAACGGGGCATGCTGTGGCGCGCCATGAAAGGCGACGTTATGCAAGAAGTGGCAGCCCAGCTTCCGGAACGCATCACGTTACTGGTTCATGCTGGTTGAAACGCCAGATAATTTTGGTTTGCCGCCATGAATCAAGACGTAAGTTGAGCGTCCTGGCGCGATTGTTGTCGTTTGCGATTTCAGAAATACTCAATGAGCGGCCGCTGATTGGAACGAGCACCATCCTGTGCCGCGATAGCGGCCGGCGGGGTGAAATGAACGATTAGCTACCAGTTCTGCGACGCCGGAGCAACAACGGAGTAGCACTGAGCGCGAGCAGTGCAAGGGATGCCGGCTCGGGCACGATCGATGCACCTGGCTTCTCGACGGTGATGTTAAAAGTGATGTCAAAGAATCCGAAAATGGGGCCGTCCTGCACAACCTCAAGTGTGTGCTCGCCTGGTGACAGCGGGTGATAAATCGCACCCACACCTGCGGTCCAAAGGGCTGCCACTGCGTTAATGCCGCCGCGATCCTGAGGTTCCGCGTAAACAATTGGCTCGTCGAAGAATAGCGGGTCGTCAAAGCCGTAGGCATATTCGCCCAATTCCGCTGGCGTTCCGCTTAGGACCAACTTTCCGTCAAGCGTCACGTCGAGCTGAGTTTCGTTAAAAACAGTGTCAATGATTCCCGCAAGAAACGGGTCGTTTGGATCATCGAAGCTTCCATCCTCATAGAGTTCGCCGAACGCGAAAAACGGCGGCGACACAAGGCCCGTGCCCGCAGGCACGACTACATCAAACTCGTGAGTTCCCGCGCCGAAGGGTCCGGGGAGGAATTGCATCTTATTGACGGTATCGGGCAGCGTTTGCCCTCCCAAGCCGGTGGCAATAATCCATTCGTTCTGGAGGAAGCTCCACTCTGCCAGCGTCTTGCCGCGGAACTTGCCTTGAGCTGGTACGGGTTGCTTCGCCGTCGCAGGCGCGATGGCAACTGCACTAACCGTCGCGATGACCATCCATGGAACAAACCGGAATTTCGCGCGGGGAACGAGTCTCGATGCACGTTTCATGAGGCAACTCCTTTTCTTCTCGCCGCATTCGTGAATGAAGAACTGACAGAGACGTTTTCTCGCGGTTGTCCGCCGCAGATTATCGATTAAAGTTATCTGGCTAGCAGCTAATTGCAAGTACCTAAACCGGGCTGTTCAAGCAATCTTCATGCAGGGCGTGGCAAACTAGTCGGTACCGACCGACGTGATAGCTGAGGATCGTCATTTCGTCGCGGCTGAATGCTTGAAGGCTTGGATTATTGTCGCAAATTCGGACGCCGGCGCCCGGAATACGTGTCGTGATTTGCATCGGGCTCTGCGTTGCGATTGGCCAGGAATGATCAACACCAAAAAAGTCCGTGACCGGCGGGCGGCGTGCATGCGACAACGTAATCGGCGCGACTAGCTGGGGGTATGTGCGACTGCGTGAGGAGCGCACACCGACGCTCGCTTAAAGAAATGGGTCGAGAGAACTAAAGGCCCAAGACTGGAACGAGGTATGCGTCTTCTTGAATAACGAAGACGTTGGCGCGGGCCCCAAGGTGGCGGCGCGCTTCCTCAAACTGGCGGGCCAGCCGCCAAACCGTGGCAGATGAAATTCACAACAGCATGTCGGGCGTTATTGGCAGGCGTCGATGTGTAGACAGTAATAAATCGTTTACTGTGGCTCGCCGGTAAACTCGTCTCCAGCAATTGACGCGAGCATGCGGTGGAGTCGCACGTCCATGCCGTAGCCAATCGACTGGACCGAGCCATCGGCCATGGACATGTTCAGGTTCGCCGGGTGTGCGCTGCCAAATTCGTGGCAAGCCGCGCAATTGTTTGCCACGTCTCGCGAAGGCGGTCTCACGGCAAAGCGGACGTAGGAATTCGAGGCTCCGGAATTGTCCTTCAATCCTGCGATAGGCGCTCGGTCGCCGACATCCGTGCCGGTTGTGTAGTGAAGTATGTCCATCGACTTCTCACCGACCAGGTACGTGTTACTCGACCCATCCACGATTTTCTGTAGTGCCGTCTTGCGCCCAAGGGACCAGACGCCGTCGAATTCGAGCTTGATGTTGAAGGCGGGCCGTCCGTTGCTGCCCATGGATGCGGAACTGCCGCCGTTGATTGCGTAATCGGTCCGGGCGCCCATCGGGCCATAGACATCCTTCTCTGCTCTAACCAGCGGGTACGCGACCGGAGCCCGCCGCGACGGGCAATACAAAATTGGGATGGGGCTGGCGACTGCGAGTCTTACTTGTGACGGGCTTGCAGTGCCTTGCCCGGCGGCGATGAGTACCTCCGCGATCAGCTCATCTTCCATGTAGGTAATCGACTGCAGCAGCCAGTTTCCCGTGAATTGCATACCGATCGCGCGATTCCTTCGCTGCGCCCCGAAGTCGACGCGGAGCGGCTGTCGCTCACCACCGTGGCCGGGAAAGTAACGCTTCACCGACTCGAAATTATGGAAGCTGATCGCGATCTGCTTGAGGTTGTTGCGACATTGGGTCTGCCGTGCCGCTTCGCGCGCCGCTTGAATCGCCGGCAACAGCAGCGCTATGAGGATTCCGATAACCGCGATGACGACCAGGAGCTCAACGAGCGTGAACCCCAATGAGCTGTGCAGCAATTTATTCTTGGAATGAACCAAGGCGGTTCCCCGATAGAAATCCTGCTTAAGAAGGATATTGCGTCGCATCGATTCAACCCCCCAGGTCCTGCCCCGACGAGAATCCGATTCCACGCCGTATATTGCGGGAAACTGAGCCGACACAGGATTTTAATCTTCGGTTTCATCCGTGTCAGCCACCTTTGTAACTTAAGATGGGCCGTAACTGGCGTTCAATCCGAGCCAGATCTCGCTGGGCGCGCATGACGGCGCGAATGTCCTTATATGCGCCCGGGGCCTCGTCGCGCAACTGCCCGGCGCGGCGAACGTCGTACCACAAATTGCCGACTTGCCGTGCGAATGTCTTCGCACTCAGGCTTTGCCGCGCTTCGGACCGGCTGAGCTTCCGCCCGGCGCCATGTGAGCACGACAAGAGCGCACCCGCGCATCCGCGGCCACGCGTGTGGAAGCTGGCCGCTCCCATGGAGCCTGGGATAATGCCCGGCTCGTCGAGAGCCGCCGATTGGGCCCCTTTGCGGTGAATCCACAGCGGCTGGCCAAAATGCTGTTCCAACTGGACGTGATTGTGGTCGCAGTCGAGCAACGAAACGCCGTCCGCAGCCGCACGAAACAAACGCTGCATAAGCTGCTCGACCGCGCGCAGCATGGCCAGTCGGTTTTCTTGCGCGTACGCGCGGGCCCACGCCACATCGGCGAGATAGCCTTGGCCCGATTCCTCTCCGGCGTTCAAGCAGGCGATGCCGAGTGCCGAGTGACGTGCATTCCTGACATGGTGCGCCGTAATCGCCTGGCCTATGGCCCGTGAGCCGCTGTGGATAAGCGCCCAGAGCCTGCCATCGGCGTCGGCCTGAAATTCAAGGAAGTGATTTCCGCGGCCCAGGGTGCCCAGTTGCACGCGGCCGTCACGCTGGGCAATGCGCCGAAGCCGCGGATCGCTGAGCGGCAACGCATCGAGCCTTTCCGGCAAATCGCGCGGCTTGCGATGCTTATTGCCCGGAACCATCTGGTACAAACCCTTCAAGATGGCTCCTGCTTCCGCCTCGCTGCCGATGGCCGCAGCTTCCAAATCGAATGCGAGCGTGGCCATTCCGCAGCCGATGTCGCCGCCCACCGCCGCCGGGTAGATGAGCTGCTGCGTGCCCATCACCGCGCCGACGCAGACATCTTGCGCCAAGTGCACGTCGGGCATGATGGCGACACGCTGAACATCATCCAGGCGACATAATCGATCGACCGACTGTGCGATCGCGGGCCCAAGCGGCTCTGTTAGCCAGGTTGTTAAAACTGACGGATGTGGATCGCTCATGGCTGGACCTCCGCGCTGGTGGTTGACCTTGTGGAATCGGGTCCAACGATATTGAAAGTCAACGACGGGGCCTTGCGCCGCGTGATGGCCGCAGCCACTTCGCAGCGCAGCCGACCTTTGCACGCGGCAAGCCGGTCCTTGATTAACTCGGGGTCAAAATCGTCTGGTTCACAATCGGCATGCAGTGTCACGAGCAGTCTTGATGCATCCGGTGCGGGCATCGCGGAGACGACTCGCAAACATCGCAGCGAATCGTCGGCAAATTCACCTGCCAGCACTTGATCGAGCGTTTCAGCCACCTGTCGGCACAGGCGATCGAGCTTGTGATGCTTCTTGCTGTGAATGAGATCCTTTCTGAAGAAGTCGCGGGGGTCGATACCATCATCGTCATGCATTTCATCGCAGTGCGCCAGCAGTCGCCGGCGCGTACGTTTATCGAGCGTCATACTTTTCTCGCAAGGCAAGGGTGGAAATGTAAGTGCGCAGAGACAGCGCGGAACGGCTACGCAAACGGATTCAGGCGCAAGAGACAGCCTGGCCCTGCACAAGCGAGAGAGCGCAGAAAAAGCGCAAAACTGGCCTTAGCAAGAGCACAGGCTCGGCGGCACAGAAATTGGCTGGATAGATCGCACGGCTGAGTCCTCCGAAACGCGGCAAAGATCAGGCGCTTAGCGAGTTATCGCAAGTATAGCACATCGATGGCTATTCTTGGCGGCAAAACGACGGACACCGGCGTTCATAAAAGGTTCATATTCGGCCTGACGAAAGCGCCTCCAACGTACTCGACGCCCGTGGCGAACCAGGGCCGAAAATGTGAAAATCGCATAATGCGCGAAGTGCGGCTGAATTCGTGCGAATTCACTACCAGGTGACACGGCCCAGTTAACGCGGATTTTAGGCATGAGCGATATGAGTCCCGTCGCCGTTCGCGAGATGGTCGACTCGCTGTACCGCAGCGATTCGCGCCGCGTGTTCGCTACGCTGGTGCGTGTGCTGGGCGACTTCGAGCTGGCCGAAGAGGCGCTGCACGATGCGTTCGCCGCGGCCGTGGAGCAGTGGCCGCGCGAGGGCCTGCCGGCCAACCCGCGGGCGTGGCTCGTTTCTGCGGGACGCTTCAAAGCCATCGACGCCATGCGCCGGAGAGCGCGCTTCGACGCCTCACTTACGCAACTGGCCGAACGGCTGGATATTAACAAGGGCGCCGAGGCGCAGCTCGACGACGAGCGCGTCGAGGACGACCAGCTGCGGCTTATCTTCACGTGTTGCCACCCTGCCCTGTCGCCCGAGGCCCAAGTGGCGCTTACGCTGCGCGAGGTGTGCGGCCTCACGACCGAAGAAATTGCGCACGCTTTTCTCACGGCCGCGTCGACCGTTGCCCAGCGGATCGTACGCGCGAAAACCAAGATTCGCGAGGCGCGCATCCCATATCAGGTTCCAACTCGATCCGAGCTTCCCGAACGGCTCGACGCGGTGCTGCGCGTGATCTACCTCATTTTCAACGAAGGATACGCCGCGTCTTCCGGGGCCACATTGACGCGGGCCGATCTCTCGGGTGAGGCAATTCGTTTAGGGCGGCTACTTGGCGAATTGTTGCCGGAGGGCGAGGTGTTCGGCTTGTTGGCTCTGATGCTGCTGCAGGAATCGCGGCGCGCTGCTCGCACGTCGCCCACCGGCGACCTTATTCTGTTGGACGATCAGGATCGCGCACTTTGGAATCGCGCACAGATCGAAGAAGGCAAGTCGCTGGTGACCCGCGCGATGGCGTCGCCGCGAATCGGAGCATACACACTTCAAGCCGCGATCGCTGCGATTCATGCCGACGCATCGAATCCGGCAGCCACGGACTGGGCGCAGATTGTGGCGCTCTACGATGTACTGGCGCAAGCGGAGCCGTCCCCTGTAATTGAGCTGAATCGGGCGGTCGCCGTTGCCATGCGCGACGGGCCGGCGGCCGGTCTCGAATTGATCGACGCGCTTCTCGCGCGCGGCGAGCTCGCCGATTATCACCTGGCCCATTCGGCCCGGGCTGACTTATGCCGCCGATTGCAACGAACGTCTGACGCACGCGCATCCTATCAGCGAGCGCTGGAACTGGTGCGGCAGGAGCCGGAGCGACGCTTTCTCGAGCGAAGGCTGGCCGAATTGACTTCAATGTCTAACTGATGAATTAAACCGCCAAGAACGCAAAGAGCGCCAAGGAAGGCAATTGATTGTTAGTTTTCTTGGCGTCCTTGGCGTACTTGGCGGTTCACATTATCAGGTGCTCTAAAAAATAGTTCGACGGTTGTCGATTCCGGCCACCAGATAACGACTACTAGGTGTTGGCAGCCAAATCAAGCTTTGGCGACCAGCACACGCCAGTCCATCACTACAAAAACGTCCAAGTAATCGCGAAGGGAGAAAGTCATGAACAGGTTCAACTTTGCAGCCGACCGATCGACGGGAAAAGACCTGGAGCGAGTGATTGAGCCGCTGGCCGCGTACATCTGCGCCACCGACGAGCCCAAGACGGCTCTGATGTCGGCCCTGGCCGTGCTGTTCCGTGAGGTCGAAGCGACAAATAGTGCCGCCGCGGCATATTTTCGGGCGAACATGCAGAATTAAGGGCATTCGTTCGGCCCTTGGCCGGCGGCTAAACAGAAAAGGTGCAAAAAATTTCGGGCTGCCTGTCGAATTCCGCGTCGGCTAAACGACCACTTCATGAATACGCGATAGAATGGGGATTTTTGCGGCCGGCAGCGTGACAGGCACGGGTCACTTTCAACCACAAATGAAGGGCTTACAAAAATGCGATTCATGGTGATTGTCAAGGCAAATAAGGACACCGAGGCCGGCGTGATGCCGAGCGAACAGCTGCTTCGCGAAATGGGCAACTACAACGAAGAGCTGGTGAAAGCCGGCGTCATGCTTTCCGGCGAAGGGCTTCAACCCAGTTCGAAGGGAGCGCGGATAAAGTTCTCCGGCAACAAGCGGACAGTCGTCGATGGGCCGTTCGCGGAGACGAAGGAACTCATTGCCGGCTTTTGGATCTGGAAGTGCAAATCGCTGGCTGAAGCGATTGAATGGGCCAAGCGCTGTCCGAACCCGACCGGCGAAGAATCAGTGCTCGAAATCCGCCAAGTGTTCGAAAACGAGGATTTCGGGGACGAGTTCACGCCCGAGCTGCGCGAGCAGGAAGACCGGCTGCGGGCCGAGATCTCGGCGAAGAACCCAAACAAATAAGGCTCGCGCGGCATTGCCAATATTTCGAAATTGGAGCATCCCACGATGAAGAACATCACGCCATGCTTGTGGTTCGATAGCGAGGCCGAAGAGGCCGCCAAGTTTTACACTTCGATCTTCAAGAACTCAAAGATCGGACACATAGCGCGCTATAGCGAGGCTGGCTACGAAATCCATCAGAAGCCGCCGGGCAGCGCGATGTCGATTGAGTTTGAGCTCAACGGGCAGCCATTCATGGGCCTCAACGGCGGCCCGATGTTCAAGTTCAACGAAGCCATATCGTTCCAGGTGCTTTGCGAGAATCAAGAAGAGGTTGATTACTACTGGGACAAACTGTCGCAGGGCGGCGACAAGAACGCCCAGCAATGTGGGTGGCTCAAGGATAAATTCGGCCTGTCGTGGCAGATCGTTCCGACGGCGCTCATCGAAATGCTCAAGGACAAGAACGCCAAGAAATCGCAGGCCGTCATGACGGCGATGCTGCAAATGAAAAAGATTGAGATCGGCAAATTGAAAGAGGCGTACGAGCAAAGCTGACCTCGCTGCGAGATGCGGGGAAAAAGAATACATGTCTCGCGCGGAGGCGCTGAGGACGCGGAGATTTACTCAACAAGTAACTTAGTCTTGGAGGAACACTAATCTTCGCTAATCGACACTAATGAAAGATTAGTGGACATTAGTGGAGATTAGTGTTCCTACCGCTACGTCCTCCGCGCCTCTGCGTGAGACCTCCGATTACACTTTTGATTTTTAACTTGGGAGTTTGAATCATGAGCCAGGAATCTTGCATGCAAGTCCAGCCGCAAGCGGAACACAAGTGGCTTCAAAAGCTCGTTGGCCAGTGGTCGTTCGAAGGCGAATGCGTAATGGGCCCGGATCAGCCGGCCACGAAGCACAGGGGCAGCGAAACGGTTCGCTCTGTCGGCGGACTGTGGACCCTCGGCGAAGGTCGGGGCGCCGGCCCCGATGGCAGCGAGATGACATCTTACATGACGCTCGGCTACAACCCATCAACTAACCGCTTCGTCGGCACGTTCATTGCCTCGATGATGACGCACCTCTGGATCTACAACGGCACGCTCGACGCGGCGGGCAAGGTGCTCACGCTGGATACGGAAGGCCCCGATTTTTCCGGCGGACCCGCGATGGCCAAGTACCAGGATATCATCGAACTGGTCAGCGACGACCACCGGATTCTGAAATCCCGCCTGCGCGGTGCAGACGGCAACTGGATTGACTTCATGACGGCCCATTACCGGCGAAAAAAGTAAACATTCGTCCAAACAATTAACGCAAAGGAGATACATATGAAATACATGCTCTTGATCTACACAGACGAAAAATCATGGACCATCGACGAGCGTGAGCACTGCTACGCGGAGTCGACCGAGCTGACACATGAGCTCAATGCTCGGGGCCAATATCTGGGCGCGTCGCCGCTCGAGCCGGTGGCCACCGCAACCAGCGTCCGGGTGCGTGACGGCAAGCCACTTATCACGAGCGGCCCGTTTGCTGAAACTCGCGAACAGCTCGGCGGCTTCTTTTTGGTCGAGGCCAAAGACCTCAATGAAGCCATCTCGATTGCCGCGAAGATTCCCGGCGCGCGCAAAGGCACGGTCGAAGTTCGCCCCGTCATGGAACTTGCGGGGTTACCCACACCGTCGCGCGAGCTTGAAACTAGCCATTCTCACTAGACGTCAAACTTCCTCCCCTTTGCGAGGGTCACGATGAAATACATGCTGCTTTGTTACGATGATGACAAGGCCTGGGAACAGGCCGGTCAGGATGCGCTCGAAGCGGCGATGCAGGAGGCCGTGCAGCTGACTCACGAGATCAACGCCAAGGGGCAATATATCGAGGCCGCGCCGCTTGAACCTGTTTCGACTGCCACCAGCGTACGCGTTCGCGACGGCAAGCGGCTTGTGACCGACGGGCCCTTCGCCGAAACGCGCGAAGTGCTCGGCGGCTATTACTTGATCGATGTACCCAATCTGGACGAGGCAATCCGCATCGCCCAGCGGCATCCGGGCGCACGCTTGGGCACGGTCGAAATCCGGCCTGTGGTGGAACTGGCTGGATTGCCACGCAAATAGTGCGGTACTTTAAGAACGATGCCAGGGTCGAATCCGACACGGCTTCGTATAAAATCTTTTGGAATAACTGATGTTAAGGAACACAAATCGACGCTAATCTTCGCTAATTGCATAGTTGATTAGTGGAGATTAGCGAAAATCAGTGTTCTCACTCTTCGGGAGAATTAAAGCATGAGCGGCATACGTGTTCTCGTCGGCACGCGCAAGGGCGGTTTCATTCTCACATCTGATGGCAGCCGAAAGAAATGGTCCGTGTCCGGGCCGCACTTCGCCGGCTGGGAAATCTTTCACATCAAGGGCTCGCCCAATGACCCGGACCGCATCTTCGCGTCGCAATCGAGCGGGTGGTTTGGACAGGTGATCTCGCGCTCCGATGACGGCGGCAAAACGTGGAATACGCCGGGTAGTTCGCCCGAGGAGTTGAAGTCGCCCGATGGCATGCCCAAGGGCGAAAGCAACAAGTTCGTCTACGACACGTCGCCGCAAACCGGCAAGCCGCTTACCACCCACCAGTGGTATGATGGCTCTCAGCACGCGTGGGAATTCAAGCGCGTGTGGCACATCGAGCCCTCGCGCGACGATCCCGACACAGCCTACGCCGGAGTGGAAGATGCGGCACTCTTTCGCACCACCGACGGCGGCAAATCGTGGCACGAGTTGCCCGGGCTGCGCGGTCACGGAACGGGCTCGAAGTGGCAGCCTGGCGCCGGCGGCATGTGCCTGCACACCATCCTGTTCGATCCCACGAATCCCAAGCGCATCTATGTCGCAATCTCGGCCGCGGGCGCCTTCCGCACGGACGACGGCGGAAAGACGTGGAAACCCATCAACCGCGGTCTGAAGTCGCCGTACCTCCCTGAGCCGACACCCGAAATCGGTTTCTGCGTCCATCGCCTGGCCCTGCACCCCTCGCGGCCGGATGTCGTGTTCATGCAATTGCATCAGGGGGGCGGCGTTTACCGCAGCGATAATGCGGGCGAACAGTGGGTCGAGGTAAATGGAAACCTGCCGACCGATTTCGGCTTCCCCATCGACGTTCACGCGCATGAACCCGACACAATCTATGCCGTGCCAATGGACCCCAATTTGCGCGTTCCACCGGAGGGGAAGCTGCGCGTGTACCGCAGCCGCGCCGGCGGCAACGACTGGGAGCCGCTCGCGCGCGGCCTGCCGCAAGAAAATTGCTACGTCAACGTGCTGCGCGACGCGATGAGTGCCGACTCGCTCGACCCGTGCGGCATTTACTTCGGCACCACCGGTGGCCAGGTGTATGCCTCGGCCGACGGCGGCGACAGCTGGACGGCCATCGTGCGCGACCTGCCCGCAGTGCTTTCGGTGGAAGCGCAGACGTTGCCATAAACGCGCACGCCTTTAGCGGGCCATGGGAGCTGGAGAAAATGGCGCTGGACATTAAGAATTTCAAGGTTTACATGCCGGCGAAGGACTTCGAACTATCGAAGCGATTCTATACGGCCCTGGGGTTCAAGATGTCCGCAGGTTGGGGCGGCACGGCCGACTTCGAACTCAACGGCCATTGGTTCCGTCTGCAGAATTATTATGTCAAGGATTGGGCTGAAAATTTCATGGTCGTCATCAACGTTGACGACGCCCAAGCCTGGCATCAACACGTCCAACGTATCGCCGACAGCTCCGAGTTCCAAAACGTAAGTATCAAACCGCCCGAAATGGTTGATGGATCGCTCGTACTTCACGTCATCGATCCGTCGGGAGTTCTGCTGGTCTTCGTTCAATAAATGCGTGCATGGTTCGCGTCATCCTTCCCTATCACTTGAAAGCGCTGGCCGGCATCAGCGGCGAGGTGGAGCTCGAGGTGCAGGACACTGCCACGGTGCGCTCGGTTCTCGACGCACTGGAGGCGCGCTACCCGATGCTCCGCGGCACGATTCGCGACCAGATCACCGGCCAGCGCCGGGCGATGCTGCGTTTCTTTGCCTGCGAGAAGGACTTTTCCAACGACTCGCTCGACACGCCGCTGCCTGAGGCGGTCGCATCAGGCGCGGAGCCGTTGCTTGTAGTTGGCGCAATCGCAGGTGGGTAAGCGGAACTAAGCAGCAAGTGGCCGCTCTTTGAGCGCGTGCTTAAACGCCGCCAGTGCATCGGCAGAAAATAGAACAAAGCGGACTAATGCGAGCGCTGAGTTTGTTGGCAGCTGCTGCAGGAATTCCGATGCCGTGTTGATCGCAACGCGGGCGGCCTCATCGAGCGGATAGCGATATGCGCCCGTGCTAAGCGCAGGTAGAGCGATGCTGCGGCAGCCGTGCTGAGCGGCCAGGTCGAGTGCGATGCGATACGCTGAGGCAAGCAAACGATCTTCGCCGGCGTGACCGCCGCGCCACACCGGACCGACGGCATGAATGACGTGCTTGGCGCGCAGGTTGCCCGCGGTGCTGATGACGGCTGAGCCAGTAGGGCAGCCCTTGGGATAACGGCGGAGTGTATCCTCCATGATGGCCGGGCCGCCGGCGCGGTGGATGGCGCCGTCCACGCCCCCGCCGCCAGCGAGTTGGCTGTTCGCCGCGTTGACGATGGCGTCAATTTCCTGCTCCGTGATGTCGCCCAGCACAAGATCCAACACGCGGCCATTAATCGTCGTTTTCATTCTATCGCCCGTCACGATTCACACATAAGGCAACTCACCTTTGTGGGCACTGGCCAACGCGCAGATTATCTCGCCGATCGCCGCTGCCACGGCTTCGAAATATTCTTCGCCCTTTTCGGCCGTGGCGCGCGATGGATCTCCGCTACCCGTGTCTGGATGACTTTTCGACCAGGGGCGGGGAGTCCACACTCCCGGCTGCGCGAGCGCTTTAATTGCAAACGGCACCCGTTCGCCCTTGCCGGCATGTTGCAGTTCGACGAGCTCTGGACAAAGATGCAGCAGCAAACTCGTTTCCATCTCGTCCGCATGGTCGCCGACAGCTTCGAAAACGGCCCGCTTCACGTCCGGGACCATTTCGTAAAAGTTGGCCACAACAATGAGCATTCCATATCTCGTTTGCAGGTCGCGCACCAGTGGCTGAAACTGGTTGCCACCGTGGGCATTGAGAATTACGAGCCGATCGATGTGCTGCCGCGCGAGCGAGCGGGCCACATCATCAAGCACGGCCAGCGCCGTCGCCGTCGTGAAACTGATGGTGCAGGCTTGATCGAGCTGCTGTTCGTCATTCCCGAAGGGAATTGTTGGAAGAACAGCCACACGCGCGCCGCGCGCATAGGCTAGCTCGGCCGCGCGCTCAGCCAGCCTCGTGGCCTCGATCATGTCGGTCCCGTAGGGCAAGTGCCAATTGTGGGCTTCGGTGGCGCCCCACGGCAGCACGGCCACCTGCGGCGGCGACTCGGTGAGTTGCCGATGATTGGCTTCCAGCAATAGATAGGGACGCGGCGGCATAAGAACTTCCCTCGGCGGCTTTCGTTGTAGCCTTGCCCGCGCAGCGCGGCAATAAGTTAGGGCATTGGTTCAGCGGAATGAATATTGCGGGGCGACGCTCGCGTATTGAAGGCACTAGTTAAGTCGGCGATAATGGCATGCCCAAATTCCGCGTACGTCGCATATCAGTCATCCCACACTGGGTCCGGCCCGGCTCGCCGGACCTACTTAAGGTGCGAACATGAATAACGAACGAACGGTCCCGGAACATCCGTTGCCGGTGGATGTCTCGCTACTGCTTGTGCGCGTGATTGTCGGTGTAATCTTCGCGGCGCATGGAGCGCAAAAGCTGTTCGGGGTTTGGGGCGGGCCGGGCCTAAGCGCGATGATGGGGCCGCCGGGGCCACCGCCAAACCCGGGTATGGGTCCGGTGCTCGGACTTCTTGTGACGATCGGCGAGTTTTTTGGCGGAGTGGGTTTGATTGTCGGGTTCCTGACGCGCTTCTCCGCTGCCTCGCTTATCGTGATCATGATTGGGGCCATCGCCATGGTGCATGGCAAGAAAGGGTTCTTATTGCAAAACGGTGGGTTTGAATACAACCTGGCACTCATCGGCCTGCTGCTGCCGATCTTTCTTTGCGGGGCCGGCCGGTTTTCTCTCGGCCGATACTTGCCGTTGCCGAAGGTTGCCGGCACTCGGCGACCAATGATTTTATTGGAATAATCGACCGTCGGTGACGACTGAGAACTCAGCTGGGTGACACACACGGTTTATCGCAAATAATTCCGGCGGATTGCGGCGAGTCGGCGATCGATCCGTTGTGCGACATGACGCTGGCCAAGGCGTCGGCGCAGCACCCGCTGGACCACGACGGCGCGCGCTATTACTTTTGTTGCCGGCATAGCTTTTGCTCTTCTGGCAGAAAACTCCCTGAAGACAACACCGGCAGATCTCCTCATGGCTACGGTTGACACAGTCAAACAGCATAAGAAGCAAGCCGGTCAGACCCGTCCCCGCGCAAAGCACGAGACCGGCATCCGGGTCTGGCCGGGGCAGCCGTATCCGCTCGGCGCGACCTGGGATGGCCGCGGCGTAAACTTCGCTATTTATTCCGAACATGCCACGAAAGTTGAACTTTGTTTGTTCGACTCGCCGGATGCCGCGCGGGAATCGGCTCGCATCACGCTGCCCGAAAACACCGACCTCGTTTGGCACGGTTATTTTCCCGATCTGACGCCCGGCCAGCTTTATGGCTACCGCGTTCACGGGCCGTACGAGCCGGAAAAGGGCCATCGCTTCAACGCCAACAAGATCGTTCTCGATCCCTACGCGAAGTCAATTGGGCGCGACTTGCGTTGGGCGGATGAACTGTTCGGGTACAAGTTGGGCGATTCGGCCGCTGATTTGTCGTTTGATCCGCGCGACAATGCGCCGTTCGCGCCCTTGTCGCGCGTGATTGATCCGTCGTTCACGTGGGGCGACGATCGGCCTCCGCGCACGCCCATGCACAAAACGGTGATCTATGAAATGCACGTGCGCGGGTTTACGAAGCTCCATCCGGCCGTCCCCGAAAAGCTGCGAGGCTGTTATGCGGCCATCGGATCGGACCCGGTACTCGACCATTTAACGAGTCTGGGTGTCACCGCCGTCGAGTTCCTGCCCATCCATTACCATGTGGACGACCGCCACCTGGTGGAAAAGGGCCTTGTCAACTACTGGGGTTACAACAGCCTGGGCTATTTAGCGCCCGACCCGCGCTATGATTCGCCGAAATCGCAGCTCGATGCGGCATCCGAATTCAAGACGATGGTGCGAAATCTGCACGCCGCAGGTATCGAAGTCATCCTGGACGTGGTTTACAACCACACGGCCGAAGGCAACCAGATGGGACCCACATTATCGTTCCGCGGCATCGATAACGCGGCCTATTACAAGCTGTCGCCCGAATCGGCTCGCTACTACATGGACTTTACCGGCTGCGGCAACACGTTGAATATGACCAACCCGCGCGTGCTGCAGCTCATCATGGATAGCCTCCGGTATTGGATTCTCGAGATGCACGTCGATGGATTCCGCTTCGACCTGGCCAGTACGCTGGCGCGCGAGCTGTACGATGTGAACAAGCTGGGGGCGTTCTTCGACATCATCCACCAGGACCCGGTCATCTCGAAAGTGAAGCTGATCGCTGAGCCGTGGGACCTCGGCGCGGGCGGCTATCAAGTCGGAAATTTCCCAATCCTCTGGAGCGAATGGAACGGAAAGTACCGCGACTGCATTCGCAAATTCTGGAAAGGGGAGGCCGGCATGCTGCCCGAGTTTGCCACGCGCTTCAGCGGCAGCAGTGATCTTTATGAATGGAGCAGCCGGCGTCCGCACGCCAGCATCAACTTCGTGACGTGTCATGATGGATTCACGTTGAATGACCTCGTATCGTACGACCGCAAGCATAACGAAGCTAATGGCGAGAACAATCGCGACGGGGCCGATGACAACCACAGCTGGAACTGCGGCTCCGAGGGCTCGACCGATGATCCCAAGATCGTTGAGCTTCGCGAGCGCAAGAAGCGGAATTTTCTGGCGACGCTCATACTTTCGGAAGGCGTGCCCATGCTGCTGGCGGGCGACGAACTGGGTCACACGCAACAAGGAAACAACAACACCTACTGCCAGGACAACGAGCTCTCCTGGCTCAATTGGGAGCTCAACGACGA
>DATFGJ010000382.1:0-8383 GCA_035249585.1 Lacipirellulaceae bacterium | reverse complement strand
CGCAGCCCGGCCGAGAAGTCCGGCATCCTCGACGGCGATCGCATCGTGGCGATTGACGGTCAGGTTACAAACGCACTGTCCACCGACGAGGCGGCCTCGCTCCTTACGGGCGCCGAGGGCAGCCTCGTGACAGTGAGCGTCGTGACGGCCGGCCAGCCGGCGCGCGACGTGGTGGTTCGCCGCGATCATGTCGAGGTGCCCAGCCTCGAGGGCGTCCGACTCATCGACCCGCAGAGCGGCGTGGCCTACCTCCGCATCATGGCGTTCCAGAAGACGACCGCCGCCGATCTGGAAAACGCCCTGTGGGAATTGCACCGCCAGGGGATGCGCAGCCTCATCATCGACCTGCGCGGCAACCCGGGCGGGCTCCTCACCTCCAGCGTCGAGGTGGCCGACAAGTTTATCGCTGACGGCGGCATCGTCTCCACTCGCGGGCGCAGCGAGCAGGAGAATTTCAATTACCGCGCCCACAGGCCCGGCACATGGCGCGTGCCGCTGGTCGTGATGATCGACGGCGATAGCGCCAGCGCAAGCGAGATCTTCGCCGCCGCAATCCAGGACAGCGGCCGTGGCAAGATCGTCGGCGCACGTTCGTACGGCAAAGGTTCCGTTCAAGGAATCTTTACGCTGGGTACCAACGGCGCCGGCGCTCGACTCACCACCGCGCGCTTTTTCTCCCCACTCGGTCACCCGATCAGCAACGTCGGAGTAACCCCCGACATCGACACACGTCGTGCTACGCAGGTGGCCATGGGAGCGGACCCGGCGACGGCCAGCCCCTCGCACACAGTCGCCTTCCGCGGCTCGGGCGGCGACGGCAGCGCTTCGCTTGCAAATTCAGCGTCGCCCAACGCGCCCGGCGCGGCAACCAGCGGCGCAGCCGGCGGCACGCAAAGCGCCATCCCGACCGAAGTTCGCTTCGCACCGCGCGCGGCGCAAGACCCGGCGCTCGACATCGCGGTGGAAGCCGCCCGCACGCAGCCAGTGGCGAAGATGTAGGCGGCGAAGCTGTTAGCTTTGGCCGTCAGCCCCCGGCTCTGCCGGGGGTTTTGTATTTCGCATTCGCAGGATCGCAGCCCGCCGCGCAAGCAAGGATATTCACGGCAGCCATGCTTGGTCGCCGCGGCGAGCGGGCTCCAATCCAGGTACGACGCGGGACATCCAGCTCCGAAGGAGCGAAATGCGTCAGCCCAGGGCAAAGCCTCGCCGTGGCGAGGCGCAACTCTGGGAATGCCAACCCATTGACGCAATTGAGCCTGACGGGGCGGAACACAATTGTTGCGATATGTGCCGTCGTCTCGCGTCGTTATCTCGCCCTTACAGGGCTTCGTGAATGTTTGTTGTTTGGCCTCCACCCAGGGCTGCGCCCTGGGCTATCACATCGCGGCCTTTCAGGCCTTTTGAGATCTATGTATCGCTCGGACGTGTTACACTGCGCTACAAGCAAAGTTGGTTCTTCTCTAGACGAACATTGTGTCACCCGCCCTCTCCCAGTCGGAGAGGAGCTACCTTACTCACCCGCCGAGGGTGACATCTTGCAGCTGGTACCACGCAAGCGCATCGTCGAGGTGAGCGTGGTCGTAGTCGGGCCACAGCTCGTCGAGGATGTAGAAGTCGGAGTAGACCGTTTGGATAGGGAGGAAGCCGCTCAGGCGTCGGCGGCCGCCCCAGCGGAGCACCAAGTCGATCCGCGAGATGGCAGCGGAGCCTAGGCTCGATAAGTGGCGGTCGTTGAGCGAGAGTGGCCGCGCGGCACTCGACATGAGGGCATGGCTCAAGTCCCATTGCCAGCTGTAGTTCACGAGCAGGTTGACTTTGATCGAGCCGCGGCCGAATCGTCGTCGCCGTCCCGTGGAAGGGAGCAGCTCGCTGGGAAACATGGGCGAGTGCGTGTTGCCAACGACGAGAACGGCGGCGTCGCGCTCGCCCAGCAAGCGCACCGCTTCGACGCACGCGCGCTGAAAGGCCTCACGCTGCACGGCTGCTCGCTTGGTGTTGTCTTGCGTGAAGCCGTAGAAGGTGAGCTCGCCCACGCCAAGCTCGGTGCACGCTTCGACAAGCTCCAGCGCGGGCGCAAGACCATAGTCGTAGCCAGCATGTCGCGGCAGGCCGCGTGCCTCGGCCCAGCGGCGATTTCCGTCCGGGATGATGCCGATGTGACGCGGCACATTGGTGAACTGGCGGGTTTTCATGGCGGGCTTCGCTGATGGATCGACCTGGCGAGTGCCGGCGGCCGGGTAGGTCAAAGTCCACTGGAAGCAGCAAACGGAGTGCCGAGTTGCAAAAGCAAACACACATCGACGGGCTCAATTCGGACAAGAAGCGCATCGTGCCCTGGCGGACGATGAATGGGTGAAGGGCGATTTATTTGAGGAGCTCGGCGTCGGCGGCGTCGAATGCGGCCGGGCACTATGATGAGAGGACGTAGCTCGGTTGCAGGTGGTGGCCGCTCATAATGGAGAGCGGGCGCGCTCTGGGGGCGTAGCAGCATGATAAACTGCGTCAGGGACGGCCTGGCCGCTGGGTGCGATTCCCCTCTCCGCTAAGCGCTCGTCTTGCGTTTCAGCAAGCCCCGAATAGCCTCGGATACGGCGTGGGATTTACTCCACCCGTTCGCTTTGGCGAGCGCCTTCAGGCCGTTCACAAGACCTTCAGGGATAGACACGGTAACGCTTACGGATCGTCCCTCTGGGCTAACCGGTCGGCCTGCACCTGGACGTTTGCCGCCACGCTTCTTTTTCTTTGCCATGACAACCTTTGCAGAATTTATGGTAAATCAGATAGACGCACAGATTGAATTACCATAAGATAATCAACGTTGCCGGTCAATGGCAATAAAAACACCGGTGTTACCAAAATCGGGTAGTGGGTCACTAGAATGTGTCCGGCTCTGTGTAGCGGGCGAGTGCCGTCGCTAGAGCATTCAGCTTGGCGAGCCGTTCGTCTGCGTTTTTCACCGCGTCATCCGCATGCTGAATCGCCTGGGCGACGTGTGCGTGAAGTTCGCCGCACCTGCGATGTATGTCACCTTCGCGCTTAATCTGAGCGCTGTGGCGATCTGGTTCGGCGTGGGGCATAGAGTGTTCTTTTGGGTGGTGGTTGCGGCTCACTTCGTCTATTTTCCACAATCTTCGCCTACTGGCCCAAACTGGTCTATCTATTCCGTCCCGGAACGCGCAGGCTGAGACTTGACTGATTGCGTAGCGTTTTCGGACTCTCTTTCTATTCGCACTGGCCACTGAAGGCTATATGTATGAACAACATGTTCGGTGCAACTCGTGTGGGGAGGCGGCAGTAATAAAGGCGACAGAAGGCGAACTCTGTCCGCCTGAGGGTCAAAGCAAGCCCAGGGTTTTCCTGGTGATCGACTGCCCTAATTGTGGACGACGGGAACAACTGGAATCGTCCCAGCAGGTCGATTCACAATTAAGCCGTTAGCGACTTCTCAAGCCCGCCCGACAGCAGGCGCTCGCGGTAGGGGCAGCGCTACGCTCTGCGAATGACATGCTAATTCGCCACACGTCCGGTTCGCCGCTGACGATCTTGCGACGCGTTTCTTTATGGGAGAATCACGAGTCGATGTTGAATCTCTATTTCGGCGTGTACAATTTCTGCAAGGTGCACGGCTCACTCAAGACGACGCCAGCGGTAAGCGGCAGGGCTGACGGATCATGTTTGGAGAGTGCGGGAACTGCTGGAAAAAACCGAACGGCCAACTCAGACACACTGAGGCAACCCACTACCCAAAATCGCTATTGTAAGTATGTACACTATATGGTATAATCTCCACCACGCGCCGACCTCGCGCGCCCGCTCTTTGAAAACCAGTCGTTAGGCGTTGGCGATTAGTCGTTCGTCTGGACTTCTGGCCCTCGACCCTTGGCCTCCGCAGAGCGCTACCACTGCGCGCATGGGCCGTTCTGACCAGCGGCCTGAAACGCCTAACCACGGCTGCAGGTCAACTGTCTCATTTCGAGTCAGGTGTCCAAAACTATGTGTGGGGCGACTTTTGGACACCTGAAGAGAAACCTCGAGGATTAATGAGTGGCCGATCGGGAGTTTTGGACACCTGAGGCGGAACCCAGAGGATCAATGAGTGGTCGATCGGCATTCACCCCCAGAATGGCACACGCCCCGCGCCATAAATTGGCCGAGCTCGCAGGGGACCGGCGACCGTCAGGCGATGGCCGCTTTGGCTTTTTCGACGATCGCGTCGAAGGCGGCCGCGTCGTGGATCGCCAGCTCAGAGAGGGTTTTGCGGTCGAGTTCGATTTGGGCCTTCGTCAGACCGTTGATGAACTCGCTGTAGCGGATGCCGCGTTCGCGGCAGGCCGCGTTGATGCGGATGATCCACAGCTTGCGGAACTCGCGTTTGCGTGCGCGGCGGTCGCGGAAGGCGAAGGCCTCGGCCCGCATCAGGTTTTCTTTGACCGTACGCAAGAGGCGGCGCCGGCCGCCGGTGTAGCCCTTGGCTTTTTGAAAGAGGCGATTCTTCTTGCGCCGCCGTGCGGGGCCGATGGTGGTTCGCATGGAAGGAAATCTTCACATTTAGTTGCGCGCCCAGGCCTCCAACAACGTGATCGTGCGGTCGGAAGTTAATCGTGCCCGGCGGGCTTGTTCGTAGGTCAGGCTTTCGGAGCCTGACGGATTTTGCTTTCGGGTCTGTGTGTGCTGTATTACAGGCCGCTGAAGCCAACAGTTCGTAGCTCGGTTTTTGGCGTGTTGTGTCAGGCTCCGAAAGCCTGACCTACTAGTAGCTGTTGCCGGCCAGGGCTTTCTTGATGGCCTTACCCATTCCGGCGCCGAGGGTTTCCGTGCCACGGAGCTTGCGGACTCGCTTCTGGGTCTTGCGCGAGGCGAGGTGGCTGGTGCCGGCCGGGCGGTGCTTGATCTTACCCTTGGCCGACAGGCGGAATCGCTTCTTGGTCCCTTTGTGTGTTTTTTGCTTGGGCATGGCAATGGCTCGCGGGAGCGAATCGGCATCGCGGGGCGAGCCGACGCAATCGGTGTTTTGGTGGAATCCCAAATCATACCGCGGGCGGGAATTGGCGAAAAGGGGAGCCCCTCCCTATATCCTCCCCCAAGGGGCGGGAACCGGAGCGCCTTGGGGCGAAGTTGGTCACTTCGGCGCGAAGATCACCACAATTCGCCGGCCGTGCATTGCCGGGGCCTGCTCCAGCTTGGCGTGCTCTTCCAGCTCCTTGCGGAGCCGGTCGACGAGCTTGTAGCCTTCGTCGACGTGGGCATTTTCGCGGCCGCGGAAGATCACGGAGAAAACCACTTTGTCTTTGGCCTCTAAAAACTCCTTGGCTCGGTTGACCTTCGTCATGAGGTCGTGGTCGCCGATTTTGGGGCGCAGGCGGAGTTCCTTGTTTTTGCTGTGATGCGTGTGGCCTTTATGTTGACGCTTTTTTTGCTGGTACTTGAATTTGCCGTAATCCATGATGCGGCAAACGGGCGGCTTCTCCTGGGGTGCGACTTCCACCAGGTCCAGGCCGGCTTCGCGAGCCCGCTGCAGGGCCTCGCTGGTATCGATAACGCCGAGCACGGCGCCGTCATGTCCGATTACGCGGACGGGTGAGATGCGGATCTGCTCGTTGATCCGTTGAGCTTTGCGGTCGATTGTTGAGTCTCCTATTGGGGTTAGAGGAAGGCAGGGAGCGTGGAGCACGGAGCGGGGAGTTCAATTCAATCGACTCCCAGCTCCATGCTCCTCGCTCCCTGCTCTGAAATCTTGGCTGCGCAATCGCAAATAGTCAACTGATGTTAACGGTTTTCGGGATTCTAGACCGGTCGAATTTGGGAGGCGTCTCTGACGCCGACTGGCCGCAACAATTTACAACATGCCGTCGGCCTCGGAGAGGGCTGCCACACGAGGCGGTTTCCCTAGTATTCATTTTGGCTTTCGCGGTCGGCGATTGCCACGGGCTGGCGTTTGGCGACCTGGCGAACCGTTTTGGCGTCGATCTCCTGGCGGAGCTTGGCGATTGCGGCGTCGAGGGGCATGGTGCCGACGTCGCCCTCCAAACGGTCGCGAACGGCGACGGTGGCGTTGTCGCGGTCTTTTTCGCCGACGACGAACATGTAGGGAATGAGTTGGACCTGCGCGTCGCGGATTTTGGCGTTGAGCTTCACGCCGCGATAGTCGCCGCTCGCGCGCAGGCCGGCCGCCGCCAGTTTCGCTTGCACTTCGCGCCCGTAGGCTTCCGACTTTTCACTGACAGTGACGACTCGCACCTGCTCGGGCGCGAGCCACAGCGGAAACGCCCCGGCGAAATGCTCGATCAGCACGCCGACGAAGCGCTCCAGCGAGCCGAGCGGTGCACGGTGGATCATCACCGGCTGATGCGGCTGGTTGTCGGGGCCGATGTATTCCAGACCGAAGCGTTCCTTGCTCGGCAGATTGTAATCGAGCTGCACGGTGCCGAGCTGCCACTCGCGTCCGATGCAATCGGTGACGACGAAGTCGGCCTTGGGACCGTAGAATGCCGCCTCGCCCAGCTCGACCGTCATGTCGGGGAGGTTCGTCGATTCGCACACCGCCTTGAGAGCGGCCTCAGCGCGGTCCCACACTTCCGGCTTGCCCACATACTTGTCGCTCTTCGGGTCGCGGAAGCCGAGGCGCACGCGGTAGTCGTTCATGCCGAGCGAGGCCAGAACGGTTTGCGTCATTTCCAGGCAGCCGCGGAACTCGTCGGCCACTTGCTCTTCGGTGCAGAACAGATGCGCATCATCCTGCGTGAAGCCGCGCACTCGCGTCATCCCCGAAAGCTCGCCCGATTGCTCGAAGCGATACACGGTGCCGAACTCGGCCAGCCGCACCGGCAGGTCGCGGTAGCTGCGCGGCTTGGCCTGGTAGATCATGATGTGGTGCGGGCAGTTCATCGGCTTGAGCAAGAACCGCTCGCCGGGGCCGCCGTCGCGGCCAGGGAACTCGATTGGCGGGAACTGGCTGTCCTTGTAGTACGGGAAGTGACCGGAGATCTCGTACAGCTCGACATGGGCGATGTTCGGCGTGTACACCGCTTCGTACCCGCGCTTGCGAAGCTCGTCTTTGATGTAGTCTTCGAGCGTCTGGCGAATGATGGCTCCCTTGGGGAGCCAGAGGATCAGGCCGGAGCCGACCGTCTGATTGATTGTGAACAGCTCCAGTTGCTTTCCCAGCACGCGATGGTCGCGGCGCTTGGCCTCGGCCAGTTGTTCAAGGTGCGCATCGAGCTCTTTCTTGTCGAAGAACGCGGTGGCGTAGAGCCGCTGCAGCTGCTGGCGCGAGGCGTCGCCTTTCCAGTAGGCGCCGGCGACGGAGAGCAGCTTGAAGGCGCCGCCGATGTGGCCGGTGCTGGGAATATGCTTGCCGCGACACAGGTCGACGAATTCGCCTTGCCGGTAGAACGAGAGCGTTTTTTCGTCGGCCAACCCGGTTTCGATATGCTCGATTTTGAATTCCTGGCCAAGCTCGCGACAGAGCGCGATCGCATCGCCGCGCGGCATTTCGAGCCGTTCGAAGCGCTCGTCCGCCTTTACAATTTTCTGCATCTCGGCTTCGATCTTTGGGAAGTCTTCTTCCGAGAGTGGATGCTCCAGATTGAAGTCGTAGTAGAAGCCAGTGGCGGTGGTTGGCCCGAACGCGAGCTGCACGCCTTTGAACAGCCGCATCACGGCCTGGGCCATGACATGCGCCGCACTGTGGCGCATGACGGCCAGCGTCTCGGGGTCTTTCTTCGTAAGCAACCGAAGGCGGACTTCGCCTTGTCGCGGCAGCTGCGCGTGCAAATCGATTTGCCGGCCGTCGACTTCCGCCAGGACGGCCGCCTTGGCCAGGCCAGGGCCAATTTCGGCGGCTACGTCGTAGGCGGTGACGGCGCGATCAAACTGTTTGCGACTGCCGTCGGGAAGAATAACTGTCAGCATCTTTAAAGCATTGGAGACGTAAGAGTCTCACGCAAAGGCGCTAAGGCGCAAAGTTCCGGAAATGTAACCACGAAGAACACAAAGGTTGATAACGATTGGATGCGAATGGGACGCTGTAACTTTGTGAGCTTGGTGTTCTTTGTGGTTATTCGATCGTTTCCTTTGCGCCTTCGCGCCTTTGCGAGAGATAAATCATTACCAATTGAGCCCAAACTTTTCGCCACCGCTGGGGCCCTCAATGCCGCCCTTAAGCTGCTGTTGTTTTTTGCGCGGCGGTTTGGGTGCGTCCGCGGGGAGCGGTACGTCTTCGTCCGCCGTTTTCTGTTCGCCCGGCTTTTCGGGCTTCGCCATGAGCGCTTTCAGCGACAGGCTGATCCGCTGTTTTTCGGCATCGACCGAGAGAATCTTTACTTCAACCTCCTGGCCTTCGCTGACGATGTCGCTCACGCGGAACACCCGCCCGTGCGACAGC
>DATFGJ010000381.1:0-10931 GCA_035249585.1 Lacipirellulaceae bacterium | reverse complement strand
GGACGGCTCGCGATCGGCACCGATGGAGACAATGACAGCGTTGCGATTGGCAGCGAGGCCGCAGCCGGGACCATGCCGACCGACGAGTTGGAGGGCGCGCTGCGAGTGCGAAAGGGAATTCACGTTGACCTCGGAACCGGAAATGACACACTTACCTTGGACCAGGTTGCAACGAGCATCGGTGTTGGTGTGAACGGTGGCTCCGGTGACGATTCGATTAGCGCGAACGTCGCCAGGGGCACTGTCTTCGCGGTACTGGGCGGCGACGGGACAGACACCATTTCGCTGGCTGATCTGAGAGCCCGCCACTTGGGAGTTCACGCCGGCGCTGGCGATGACGATGTCAGCATTCAGAATTCTGTCTTCGCCACGCTTGGCGTCGCGTTGGGCGAAGGCGATGACATGCTTTCAATCGGCGGCAACCAGGCTCGGATTGCCGTGCTGCTCGGTGGAGCGGGAGTGGACACGCTCGAAGCGCCCATCGAAAACGAGTTCCGGTTCAAGTTCGTGCGCGGCTTCGAAGTGCCTGAGGACGCAAACAGCAATACTCCAATACCTCGCGCCCTGGCTGATTTACTCGATCGGCTGGACGACGTTTCGGAAGAAAGGCTGCGAAGTTTATTGGCTGGATTGGTCGGCGGATGGACGCCGCCGCGGCGTCGCTGAACATTTTTGTGCTGAATGAGCATATGCATGCGGGATGATAGCAGTGCCATAACAGTGTTGTCCTGCCACGATTGAAGGAAAGGCCCGCCAAGCCATTTTGGCGGGCTTTCTTATTTTTCTTCGCACTAGTCCGGCAAACGGTCCAATATAGCCGGACTATTTTGGTCCGGCGTTGTCCGGGCCAGGATGGCCCGGCTATGTGATTCTCGTGCCAATGCCCGCAGTTGGTCTTTTCTCGAATAGCGAAATTTATTAAATCCCCTTTCAGTTCTCTCGGTTCCGCGCTGATTAACGATTCGCCACAAGCGAATTCGAGGCCGCGGACCAGGATCCAGCTACCAGGGTGGCATGGCCGAGTACCTAACGTTGTCGTCAGGGGCCAGCGACCGCAACCTTGTCAGGAACCCACTTACATGAAACGCATTGGATTGCAAAGGACTGCAGTCGGCTGCTTGGCGCTGGCGCTCGCGGCCGCGTGGACAACGCTAGCCACGGCGCAGCAGCGCACCAACACGCGTACGCAGCTCAACCAGCCGCGTACAACGCAGCCGCGGACAACGCAGCCGCGGATAACGCAGCCGAGCACAACGCAGCCGAGTCAGCCGCGCTCGCTTCTCAGCGACATGGAAGAAAACGCATACGACGACTTCCAGGGCGGCGCCGCTCACCAGGATGGCGAAATCGAAACGGTTCGCGAGCGCTATCCCGACGGCAAGATCCGCATCGAGCGCCAAGTGACGCTGGACGATACCGGCAACTACGTCAACCACGGCACGTGGAAAATGCTCACCCCCAGCGGCGCGGTCAGCGCCGAAGGCCAGTATTACATGGGCGAGCGCGTCGGCCTGTGGACGCGCTGGCACGGCCGAAACGAGTCACCCGTTTTCAATGAGTTTCCGTTCGACAAGTTCAAAGCGCCTTTCATGTCGCAAGCCACATTTGAAGACGGTCAGATGGACGGCGAATGGTTGATCACCGACGCCACCGAGAAAAAGGTCATGCAGATCTCGCTCAAGGACGGCAAGCGAAATGGGCCGGCCGTCACCTGGCTGCCCACAGGCAAGACCTATCGGCAGGCCACGTACGATCAGGGCGTGCCGGTCGGCGAAGTGATGGAGGTTAGCGCCAAGACGGGCGAATTGGTCCGCGCCGACAGCTACGTCGACGGCCGCAAGGTCATCGCCAGGACGACCTACTACAGCACGCGCGACAAGAAGAAGACCGAAACGATGTACCTGGCCGCCACGACCATCGAGCAGTCGCCGGACGACTACTGGAACTTCCGCCTGGCGACCTACCGGTCCGAAGGCAAGGACCTGAAGCACGGCGCGGCGAAGGCCTGGTTCGCCAGCGGCAAGCCGCAGATGGATGGCTTCTACGAATACGACAAGCGCGCCGGCACATTCACCTACTGGCACGAGAACGGTCAGATTGCCGCCACGGGTGAGTACAAAGACGACAAGGCCGAGGGCATCTGGGTTTGGTGGCATCCGAACGGCCAGAAGTCGGCTGTCGGCAGGTACCAGAACGGCGCGCTGTTCGGCGACTGGCGGTGGTGGAACGAAGACGGCCGCCTCACCAAGCAGCATGAATACGACGGCACGGAGGCGATCACGTCGCAAGACGACGATTCGTACGACGTGAGCCGCGAGCCGGATATAGCCGACGACACGACCGTCCGGTAAGGCAGTAGGGCGGGTGCTCGCACCCGCTAATTGCTCGGAAATGCATACGCCGGCGGGTGCTCGCACCCGCCCTACCGTGAAAATCCCACCCCGCCGGGCCTGTGGCCCGCGCGGGGTTTTTTTAGATATGTCGAATCGGCGGGCGCATGCTGAATACGAGAATTCTGCCTGGCGCGGTCTGTTTGCTGTTTCTCAGTGCCGTGCTGCGCGCCGAGCCAGTCGGTCCAACGCCCGTGGCGGAGCGGTTTGACCAGATGGAGTTGGAGCTCGTCTCTCCACCCGGCAGCCAATCGGGCACGCCGCCGTTCATTCTTCCGCCCGAGCCCAATGTCGACCCGGTGCAGCTGGAGCACGTCGATCCGGCGAGAATTCACGAGTTCATTCCGGTTGACGAGGTTTTCGATTACGGACCGCGTCCACCACGGTATCGGGCAACCGAATGGCGGTTTGAAATCGATTTTATCCCGACGACTTCCCACCTCTCACACGGCAACTTCGGCGTGTGGACGGACGATCCGGTTCTGGCAACGCGCGTGCGGTTTCGCGATGAGGACGAGTCCGGCTTCGGCATGCGCGGCCAATCCTGGTCAACCGGTAAGAAGCTGCGAAGCTTCTTCGACAAATTTGAAACGAAAGCGTCGACCCATTATTTCGACGTCTACAAGCGCCTCACGTTTGAGGACGCGGAGCTATTGCTTGGTGGCGGGGTTGCGGTCGGGTATTTGAAGTTTCACCGAGAGCGTTACACGGGCGTCGGCGGAAGCGTCGCGGCCGAGGGATTTTATCCGTTCTGGCGCTTCAAGACGTCCGACATCGGCGTGGTGGGCCACGCCCGCTTCGCGCTCGTTACGAGTTGGGACGATGAAGTATTCCACGACCACACCGTGATGATCGATGAGCTGGGCTGGGGCCTCGAATTGCGCCGCCGCTTCGGCGTCTGCCAGGAAAACTATTGGTTCATCGACGTGGTGCGCGAGGTCCAGCATTGGACCAGCACGTCGGATCCGTTCGCGGCCGACGAGGTGTTTCAGGGCCTGGCGTTTAATTTCGGCGCCGCGTGGTGATGCGGCTTATTGTGCCGCGGATTGTCGGCCGCCGTCTCGCGCTCTCACGTCGTAGCACCACAGCGTTCCCATGTCGTGAACATAGAGCCGGCCGTCGGCCACGACAGGATATGCCCAGGCTTGCGAGTTGCCGCGGTCAGGTTGATTGGGGGGCGTGAACCGGCCGTGCTCGCGATACTCCTCGGGCGTTGCCTCGACGAGCGCTAGTTCGCCAGTCCGCTCACCGTGAAGGTACAAGCGGCCGTCGGCGTAGCACAGCGACGCCGGCGCGACGGCGCGTTCCTGGGTCCATTTGATCGCGCCCGTCTTGAAGTCGATGCAGACCATGGTCGGCCCGCTCGTGCCGTACAGATGGTCGCCGAGCAGCACCGCGCCGCCGATATCCCTCGGCAGCTTGCGATCGAAGTACACTTCTTTGACGTCGATTTCGTCGCCCTGCACCGAAATCTCCACCAGCCCTCCGCCGCCGCGTCCGCTGGCGCTATACACAAAGCCGTCGCGCGCCACGGGGGTTGGAATATTCGCGGGGCTGCCTTGGGCGGTGTGATCGTAACGCCACAAGTACTTGCCGGTTTCGGCGTCGACGCCGACCAGCCCTTTTTGCATGAACTGCACGTACTGTTTCTTTCCGCCCACATTGACGATGACCACCGACGCGTAGCCGGCCTCTTCGCCTCCAGGCACGGGCGCTTTCCAAACCACTTCTCCCGTGCGCTTGTTAAGTGCGACAAGCGTCGCTTGTTCTCCGCCAGGCGTGCAAACCACAACTTCGCCGTCCACGAGCGGCGACTCGGAGTAGGCCCATTCGCCATACTTGCCGCCGAAGTCGTTACGCAAATGCTTTTGCCAACGGATTCGTCCCGTGGCAGTTTCCAGGCAGGCCAGGTCGCCGTCGGAGCCAAGCGCATACATCAGCTCGCCATCGATTGTCGGCGTGGAGCGGGCGCCGGGATACGGTGGACGCTGATCGGGATTGCCCACTTTTCCGATTCGCGTTGCCCAAATCTGTTCTCCATCTTCCACGTCGAGCGCCTGAACAAACTCGTTCTCGTTGCCCTCGTTGTTCACGAGGTAAATGCGGTCGTCCACAACGGCCGGGGTCGAATAGCCGCCGCCCAAGTCGTCGACCTGCCACACAAGTCGCGGCCCGCCCTCCGGCCATTCTTGCAGCAGACCCGTTTCTCGGGAAATGCCGTCGCGCTGTGGCCCACGCCACTGGGGCCAATTGGCGGCCAGCAAGCCGCTAAGCGCAACGCCGACTCCGCAGCCCAGGATTACGACTTTCCAAGAAGCAAAAGTCCTCATGATTTGGCTCCAGTTATTCTTGAATCAGTTAAATGCAAATACGGCTTGTGTGAACATTGTTTGGCCGCCTGCGTAGCATGTCAAGCAATGGCACGGGTCTATAATGCATGGACGGATTCTATCCATGTTCAAGGCAAGATCGCCCTGAGTCGTATGCCGCCCGTTATTCCAAACTTTGCCGTTGTTCGACCACGAGTCGTCGCGGCTGGAACGGACGAGCCGCGCCCACTTGACGAAGTCGTGTCCGAGCTTACCGATGAATTGGCATCGGGCCTTGTACGAATCACCGGCCCGTGCGGCAGCGGAAAGTCATCGGCCCTCGCTTACTTGGCCGCCGTGTTCGGCGGGAACAATCACCTCATCTTTCTCGATGAGCCATCGCAGGACGAATTGGACCGCTGCCCGCAAAATGCGCTTATTGTCGCGACAATGCCTCGCGGCGCCAGTCGCGGATTGGAACTTCGCTTGGAGCCATGGGGCCAAGATGAGCTGATCGAGTATCTGCTCGCAAAGCGGCCCGACGCCTGCAGCTCGGTGATCCAGCGCCTTGGCGCTGCCGCGAATTGGCAATGGCCGCCTGAGCTGGCCGCGGTCGTCTTGGATCGCTTCATCGCCGACGAAACGCTGATGGATCCCATTGATGCGCTTGTTCGACATGTGTACGAACAACTGCCGAAGCCAAAGCAACGTGACGCGGCCGCACGTTTTTGTCTTTCTTTGCTGACTCCAAATAGCAAAGAGTTAGAGGCGGCCATTAAAAAGCTTGCCAAGACGGAGTGTCCCCCGGCAATTCGTAAGCTGCTTCGGCACGAGAGGCTGCAAGTGCCACTCGCTGCGGATCAAATCGTCGGAGCCCTGACAACTGGTGATTACTCCGACTTGGAGAGGCCGCTTCCTCGTAATCCCGTCGAAGAGGTCGGTCGGCGGTGTCGCGCGAATGCCATGGCGATGGATACGTTGCGCGCCTTGCTCTCCGCGCGGCGTAAAAAATCTGCCGAGCCCATGGCCGCCAGCATACTCCACGCCGCCGATCCTTCCTGGCGGCCGGAACGCCGCGGCAGGCAGTGGAACCTGGTTGGTGCTACTTTCTGCGGCGCCAATTGGGCTGAAGTAAACCTTGCCGGCGCAGAAATCGGCGCGTGCGATCTCGCCAACGCCAACCTTGAATCGGCAGTTTTCGATAACGCCTTCGCAATTGGCATCCGATTCACTGGCGCTCGTCTTATCGCCGCCTCGCTAATTCATGTTAATGCCTCGGGTGCGAGTTTTGCCGGCGCGAATCTGGAAGGTGCGCGATTAGCAAATGCGAAATTGATCGGCGCCAACTTCGTGAACGCCAACCTTAACGACGCCGCGTTGATGCGGGCCCAGTTAGGACAGGCCGATTTGTCTTCGGCGTCGCTGCGAAAAGCAGACCTTTCTCATGCCGTGCTCGTGGGGTCCATTCTGGTCGACGCCGACATGTCCGACGCCGTGCTGTTTCAAGCCGATCTTTCGGGCACCGACCTTCGCCGAGCTTGTCTGGACGGAGCGCGTTTCAAAAACGCGATACTCAAAGAAGTCCAATTGGAAGACGTTCGTGTCATGCGGGCACAGTTTCCCAATGCCGACTTGAGGCGAGGTCACTTGACGGGTTCTATATTACCCGGCGTCGACTTTTCTAAAGCCGATTTGCGCAGTGCCGGCTTGGGCGAAATCGACTGGGAGGGCGCCGATTTGCGCGGCGCGAATCTCAAAGGGGCGACGTTTCACATGGGCTCCTCGCGCAGCGGACTGGTAGGAAGCCCTATCGCCTGCGAAGGCAGCAAGACCGGTTTTTATACGGATGACCTCGAGGATTTGAACTTCAAGCGACCGGAAGAAGTTCGCAAAGCCAACCTGCGCGGGGCCGATCTGCGCGGTGTGAAGGCCGACGGCGTCGACTTTTATCTTGTCGACCTGCGCGACGCCAAGCTCGATCCGGCGCTGCGCGAACAGGCCGGCCAAACCGGCGCTATCTTGGAAGATTTGGTGGCTTAGTGCGAGAGACGCCGCAAAGCAGCACGCTAGCCCGAGGCGTCGGCGAGGGTATTTACGCGACCAATTCCTTGCGCTTCGGGCTCGTGTGAGACTCATCTTGAACGCGTAGCGACCCCATTGCTCAAACTGCTTTGGGACGGCACACTATTGCCCATGAATGAACTATTTGCCGTCGAATCGCTGCTCGCGTTTGTCGCGCTGACGGCGCTGGAGATTGTGCTCGGCGTCGACAACCTGGTGTTCATCGCCATTCTCACCGGCCGCTTGCCGCCGGAGAAGCGGGCGTTTGCGCGCAAGCTGGGCCTCGCCATGGCCGCGCTGGGCCGGATCTTGCTCCTCTTTGCCGCATCTTGGGTGATCACGCTGGAAGAAACAACGCTGCTCACGATTGAACGCTTGGATTGGCATCTGACGATCACCGACGGCATTCTCATCGCCGGCGGCGTATTCCTATTGGCCAAGGCCACCTGGGAAATTCATCATTCGCTCGAAGGCGAAGTTCACGACGCGCAGGCCGGCGCCACGCCCAAGCGGGCAACCGTGGCCAATGTGATAGGCCAGATCCTGCTGCTTGACCTGGTGTTTTCGATCGACTCGGTACTGACGGCCGTCGCCATGGTCGAGCCGGGCAACGAGGAGAAGTTTCAGTCGGCCCACATTCCGTTTACAGAGATCCCCTGGCCCGCCATGGTGCTCATGAGCTCGGCCGTGCTGATTGCCGTGGCAGTGATGGTCTGGTTCATTACGCCGGTATCGAATTTCATCGAGCGGCATCCTACCGTAAAGATGCTGGCCCTGGCGTTTCTTATTTTGATTGGCACGGTTCTAGTTGTCGACGGGTTTGGTCAGCACATTCCGCGCGGATACATATACTTCGCGATGGGCTTCAGCATCTTCGTCGAGATGCTCAACTTGCGGGCCGGCACCCGGCGCGCGGCCGCTGCCCATAAGTAGGTGCTTCGGAGCAAGGAGCTGAGAGCAAGAAATCAATGGAGTCGACCGGTTTCAAAACTTCCCTAATTAACCGGACGCTAGCCACCCAGGGGGTACCCGCCGGCTGATCTGACCAGCCGCGGGGCGCTAGCCCCCGGTTTTGAAACTGGTTCTTCTTACTCCATGCTCTGAGCTCCCTATGCTCTGAGCTCCCTGCTCGACGCTCTCATCTACCGCCCTGTGATCTGCACGGTGAGGCCGTCTGGATCGGGGAAGTACACACGGTTACCGGTACGCTCCGGCCGTAGGCCGGCGTCGGCCAGCTTTTGCACGGCATCATCGGCGTTGAATTCGCGGATCGAGTAACAATAGTGGTGCATCCGCGGCTCGTCGGCGCGGAACAGCGTCAGGAAGAAGTCGCGCTCGGCGCCCATGAACAAAGCCCGGTCATCGCCGCGGATCACGCGCAGCCCGAGATGCTTGGCGTAGAACTCGCGCGAGCGGGCGACGTCAGTGACATCGAGCGCGATGTGATCCAGGCCCGTCGCCTGGAACGTGCTGCCGTCCGATTCCGGATCAGACTCGTCTTGATTCGACTCGCGCGACTGGCCTTGAGCCGCCTGCTGAGCCCGGACGGCGCTATCGAGTGTCGCGGCTGCGGCGCCGAGTCCTACAAGCGATGCCACCAGCTGCCGCCGCGAAAGCCGGCCACGCTCGAAATCGTCCACAAGGCTGTTGACGTACGCATTTTCCATGGCGATCTCCTTGGTGATATGGTTTAGTCGCTAAGGAACAATGTAGCGGAATTCGCAAGAATTCCGACGAATTCCAGCTTCATCCGACGACTCAGGACTTCGGCGACCTTGGATCGGCTTTTGTCCATGCTATGCTTTTGCAGCCACTGGCCGCAATGAGCCACCTCGGCTGCCTTGCCACGTTTGGACGAGAGACGCATGACATCGAATCCTGTTTGGAAAAGTTTCTTCAGCAACTGGCCGGCCGGCATCCAGCAGCGCGGCATCCTGCTCACGTGCCTCAACGAGTCGATTCCCTTCCGAGGCTTCATGATGAAGGAGGATGTATTGCTGTTGGAGCGGAGCAACCCGGATTCGATGGGTGCCCGATTCATCCTCATCGATTTCGCTGCAATCAACAGCCTGCGGCTAACCGACCCGCTGAAAGAAGCGGTCTTCGCAGGCGCCGGTTTCCTGGGCAAGTTGGCCAAAGAGTAAGTGCTCGCTCTGGACCGACTCGCCGCTGGCGGGCCGAAAATTCCGCCCTGCGGGCTAGAGAGTCGCCTGCGGGCAGTTACAATCTACGGTACGCGCCTCCGCGCCGGCGATTCTGCCGCGAGCGCGCAGCGTAGTGAAACTCTCTTCAATCGACATCAATCAGGAGCACAGCGATGTACCGCGGTCGACTGGCTTTGTCCGCTTCGTTGGTTATCGGCTTGCAACTGGCAATTCTCGGATCTGTCCGTGCTCAGACAAACCAGGAGAAAGAGAATGCATCGCCAGCCGATCCCGCCGGCACGTGGGTCTGGGATTACACGTTCAACGACAACTCGGCTGAGTTCAAACTGAAGCTGAAGTGGGACGATGAAAAAAAGTTGACCGGCAAATACACGGCGTTCGACCGCACCAGCGACATTGAGGAAGTGAAACTCGAAAAGGACGAGTTGTCGTTCATCGCCAAGCGGGAGTTCGAAGACAGGGAATTCACAGTCCACTTCAACGGCAAAGTGCAGCCCGATGACATCACCGGCACATTGTCGTTTGATTTCGACGGCAATGGTCCGCGCGAGTTCGATTGGAATCCCAAGCGCGTCGTAGAAATCGATGATGTAGTTGGAACCTGGGAGCTGCGCGTCGAAACGCCCAATGGCGTCGTTGAACCGAGCCTGACGATCACTGCCGATGGCGAAAAGCTCAGCGGCAAGTCCGTCAGCGACGCGTTCGGCGAATTGGAGGCGAGGAACGTCCAACTGAAGGACAATACGCTCACGTGGGAAGTCTCCGTCGTGAACAACGGCATTGAATTCCAAGTGAAATACAGCGGTAAGCCGCGCGGAAACGCGATCGAAGGTTCAAACGAATTCACGGTCGGCGAGAACGCGGGCACGATGAAATTCACGGGCAAGCGAACGCCGCCGGAGAAAAAGAAGAGCGAACGGCCAGCGGGCGAGGAGAAGCCGGCCGCCGACTCCGAATCGACCGAGTCCGCCGATCAATAAAACATAAATAGCCGGACCATCTTGGTCCGGCCGATCGTTCGCGGCGAGGACCCGGCCAAGATGGCCGGGCTATGTTCAAATGGCCCTACTATCTGCGGCGCATTGACGCGAGTCCCACCAATCCGACCAGCACCAGCGCGATTGCCGTCGGTTCCGGCACGACAAAGAAGTAATGGGCCGCCAGGTCCTGGGCGATCGCATTGCCCAGCGCCATTCCATCCTGCTGGTCGAACAACCAGTGGACGCCCAGGTAAACCCGGCTCATCCCGTTTTCGCCTTCTGGCGAGTTTTCCAGGCCGGGACCCAAGGGACCGACCTGCGTGAAGCGGACAAAGTTTCGCGCGCCGCCGCCGCCTTCTTCGTTCGAATGCAGCACAAATTGTGTATCGACTGCGTCAGTGCCGATAGATGCGTCCGCGATACCGAAGTCATTCGTGCCGTAGAACAGCTCGAGGGCCTTGAAGATTGCTCCGCCCATAGTGGCGTGGCCGGATGTGTACGCCGGGAACGGTGGCGTGAAGTCGTCGGCCGCGCTCGCGTGATCGTGGCCTGGGGCTCCCAGGTACACCCAGTTTGGATCCTCGACGGTGGCCGGGTTGTCATCATCCATGGCGTCGTTTGCACGGATCGCCGTGATCGGCCGCCAATAGTCCATTTCATACTTGATGTGCCAGGCTGCAATCGCCGCGTCGGCCTGTGCCACCGAGGCCAAAGCGAACATTCTCGCATTGTCGGCCGACGTGTTTCCGGCCGCTTCCGCGATGTCCATCATGTTTTCCGAAAACATAACCGGAGGAGGTCCGACGCCCGGCGCCCCAGGCAGATTGGGTCGGTCGTAGGCCCAGAACAGACCGATCTTCGTCTGATCGGCAGTCCGCACCGCGCTGTCGCGCGCCCCATAAGCTTTCACCTGGTTGAACGCATCGACGTATTCCTGATCGTTGAAGCTTGGAACATCGATGAGGTGATCGTAATCGTTAACGTCGTTCATCGCCCACGGCGTGACGAAACCCCAGTCCGAACCCC
>DATFGJ010000380.1:0-4418 GCA_035249585.1 Lacipirellulaceae bacterium | reverse complement strand
CGCACGCGACAATTGATGAATCGTTTTTGCAAACCACTGGCCTGGCTGTTGGCGCTGGCGATGATGACGCCCAGCGGCTGCCTTTGGCAGAACGACCGCTCGTTCGAAGCTTGCACCCCGCCAGGCGCGTACGAGCAGGTTGCCTCCGAAATCGAGTACCCGGCGGAAACCGCCTGCACCGTCGCGGAATACGATGAGTCGTTGGCATCCCCGCATCCGTGGACAATCAGCACGGGTGGCACTCCCGAGTATTGGGACATCTCGCTGTCGGAAGTGATTCAACTTTCACTCACGAACTCGCGCGTGCTGCGCGATTTGGGCGGCGCCGTCGTGCGCACGCCCGGGGCGACGCGAACGGCTGTGGACCCGGCCATCGCGGAGACCGATCCGCGATTCGGCATCGAGGCGGCGCTGAGCGAGTTCGACGCGCAGCTGCTCACCAGCGTGTTCTGGGAGAAGAACGACCGGGCATTCAACAACGAATTTTTTGGCGGCGGCTCGACGCTCGTGCAGCAGGACCTCGGCGTGTTCCAGGCCGGGATCACTAAGCGCGCTGTGACCGGCTCGCAGTTCACCATCCGCCACAACGTCGATTACGACGCCAACAACTCGGAAGGCAACCTGTTCGACAGTGCGTGGAACGCGAACGTCGAGATGGAGTTCCGGCACCCGTTCCTGCAGGGTAGCGGCGTGCAGTTCAACCGCATCGCGGGGCCGAACAACTTGCCCGGCTTTTACGACGGCGTGCTGATCGCGCGGCTGAACGCTGACGTGGCGCTCAACGATTTCGAAATCGCCGTGCGCGACCTGGTGAGCAACGTTGAAAACGCGTATTGGGACCTGTATTTCGGATATCGCGTGCTGGACGCACGGGTTGCGGCTCGCGACGCATCTCTCGAAACGTGGCGCAGGATTTATGCGCTTTATGAAGTCGATCGCGGCGGCGGCGAGGCCGAAAAAGAAGCCCAGGCCCGCGAGCAGTTCTTCCGCTTCCAGCAGGACGTGCAGAATGCAATGAGTGGCGAGCCGTATGAGCAGACGCGCAATTGGAATGGTCTGCCCAGCGGCGCGTTTCGCACCACCGGCGGCGTGCTGCTGGCCGAGCGGCGGTTGCGGCTATTGATGGGCATGCCACCGAGCGACGGCCGGCTCATGCGGCCAATCGACGAACCGGTAATTGCCAAGATTGATTTCGACTGGAGCCAGGTGACTTCCGAGGCTACGACGAGGCGCGTCGAGCTGCGCCGTCAGAAGTTTCAAATTCGCCGCCGCGAGCTGGAGCTGATGGCCAGTAAGAATCATCTGCTGCCTCGGTTGGATGCGATTGGCCGCTATCGCTGGCGCGGGTTCGGCGACGACCTGTTCAACCGGAACGAACCTCCGCTAGGGCGGTTCGACAATGCGTACGCCGACCTTGTCTCGGGCGACTTCCAGGAATGGCAACTGGGTTTCGAGCTGTCGATGCCGATCGGCTTCCGGCTGGCCCACGTGGCGGCACGCAACGCCGAGCTGCTTTTGGCGCGCGAGCGTGCGCTGTTGCGCGATCAGCAGCGCGAGATCGTGCATGAAGCGGCCGATGCGATTGCTGAGATGGATCGCGCGTACGCGGTGTTGCAGTCGAGCTACAACCGGCTGGTGGCGAGCCAGGATCAACTGCGCGCCGTCGAGGCTGCGTTCGAAGCGGATAAGGTGCCTCTCGATTTGTTGCTCGACGCCCAGCGCCGGCGGGCCGAGGCGCTCGTCGACTACACGCAGAACCGAGCTCGTTATGCGGTCGCCCAGAAGAACGTGCATTTCGTGAAGGGCACGCTGCTGGAATATGACGGCATTTACCTGGCCGAGGGGCCCTGGCCGGGCGAAGCCTACGAGGATGCGGCGAAGCGCGAAGCCTCGCGACGGGCGCCGCGGCCGCTGAATTACGCATCGTCGAAATCCCAAGCCGTGAGCATTGGGCCGCATCCACAGCATGTCGACGAGTCGGCAAACCTTCTGCATGAGGCGCCGGGGCATCCCAAGTTGGAAGAGATTCAGCCGTTTGACATGCGCGACATCGAGCCGCCGGCGGGCGAACAGCCGCTGCCGCCGCCGGCCGGCGACAACCTGCCGCCGCCGGAAGCGGGAGCGGCCACGGCGCCTGTCACGACTCCAGCCGCAGCAACTTCTGCGGCCGTTGTTCCCGCATTCACGATTCCTGCCGCGACGACGCCTGCGGCCGCGGTGCCCGCGGCATATATGTCTCCGGAGGCTACGCCGCAAGCGGCCAATGCGATGGATCAGCCTGAGGCCGCCGCGCTTCGACTGCCGCCGATGGCCAAGCCGTAGTATCTTGTGGAGGACGCTCCTTCGCCTCCCCAAGTTCCGATCCAGGTATCGTGCGGCACGATCGTGGCATGCTCTCGTCGCGACTATTCTGGAAGCTGCTTATCGCCTGCGGGGGGCTGAGTCTTGTCGCAGTAATCGTGGTGGCGTTTGCTCGCTCCGATTGGTTCTGGGCGCTCGCGGGGCTGGTGTGCTTCGGCGTGCTTGCTCTCGCCGCTTGGCTCGTGTGGCACGTCATTCGGCCGCTGGCGTCGCTCATTAAGGCGGCCGACGCGCTTGCTTCGGGCGACTACACGCATCGCGTGTATGTGCCAAATCGCGATGAGCTGGGCGTGCTCGCCCGCACGTTCAATCGCATGAGCCAAGAGCTCGACGCGCGGATGACACAGCTCAGCCAGACGAGCGACCGGCAATCGACCGTGTTGGGCGGCATGATCGAAGGCGTCATCGCAGTGGACGGCCGGCAGCGGATCGTGCTCGCCAACCGGGCGGCGGGGCGGCTGTTCGACTTTCGCCCGCCCACGGCCGAGGGCCGCGCGCTTTTGGAAGTCGTTCGCAACCACGCCGTGCATGAGGCGGTCACGAAAGCCATCAAGACGCGCCTGCCGCAGCGACTGGAAACAAGATCTGGCATCCAGCATCCGGCAACTAGCATCCAGCATCTGGATGTTCATGTGCAGCCGTTGCCGGGCGAGCCGTGCCCCGGCGTCGTGCTGGTAATGCATGACACGACGGAGCTTCGCCGGCTCGAGTCGCTGCGGCGGGACTTCATTGCCAATGTTTCGCACGAGCTCAAAACGCCGCTCAGCTCGATCAAGGCCTACGCCGAAACACTGCGCAACGGCGCGATAAACGACCCGGGGGCGAGCCAGCGGTTTCTGGCGCGGATTGAAGAGCAATCGGACCGGCTGCATCACTTGATCCTCGACATGCTCATGCTTGCGCGGATCGAGTCCGACCAGCAGGCGTTCGAGATTGGGCCGGTGGATGTGGCGCAGGTGGCAAGCAGTTGCTTGGAAAATCAGCGCCAGGCCGCCGAGGCCAAACGCATTCAGCTTGAAGTGCAGCCGGGCGACTCGGCCTGCCGCGTGCGGGCCGATTATGAAGGCCTGCGCGAGATTCTGGACAATCTCATTGACAACGCGATCAAGTACACGCCGGACGGGGGCAAGGTCAGTGTAGCCTGGAGCGAGGAGCGGGGAGCAAGGAGCGAGAATGACACGGTTCGCATCGCCGTGCGCGACACGGGTATCGGCATCAAGCCGGACGACCAGCGCCGCGTGTTCGAGCGTTTCTACCGCGTCGACAAAGCCCGCTCGCGCGAGCTGGGGGGCACGGGCTTGGGCCTGGCGATCGTGAAGCACCTGGCCCAATCGTTGGGCGGCACGACCGGCGTCGAAAGCGAGCCGGGCAAGGGCAGCACGTTCTGGGTTGAGCTGCCGCCGGCGTGAGCAGCGACTGCCTAGCCGAGGGCGCGGCCGCGCGCACACCTTGCCTATATTCTTGCTCTTCTAGGCGCGGATCAGATGTCCAAAACTCCCCACACTTATTTTTGGACATCTGACGCGAAATTGAGACGTTTGGGAAGGATTGAGAGCCGCAAGATGTCAAAGAACCATGAACGCAGGCGCGCACCGACAGCGCAGCCAATTGCACGACAAGCGTCGGACGCGTTCGCTTCAGCTAATGGCTAAAGGCTAATAGCTGACATGCTACTTGAGTTTCAAGATCGAATGCCGGAGAGCTAGCGTGTGAATAACATATCTCTTTGGTTCCTGTCGTGGTGAATTTGGCGGGCAGACCAAAATAAAAAAATGATGGGCCCATTGAGGGGCAGTTGAGCATGGCGCGCATGGTCGCTCCCCCTGTTTTTCCCCAGGGAGGGAGAGTGAATCGGAGCGATGGGCAACGTTGCTCGGTTGCCGCCTCACCCGTCAGGCAATAGCGCCGCACCCGGGGGTTTTCACGCGCGCTGAACGACGCATCTCGCGACAGGCTCCCAATTGGGAACCTCGAGACTGTAGTCGAAATATCGCGCGTGACGACCTGCGAGACGTCTCAATTGCGGCGTCACTACCTGACGGTCATTGTTAGTGTAC
>DATFGJ010000379.1:0-10774 GCA_035249585.1 Lacipirellulaceae bacterium | reverse complement strand
GCCCTCACCTTCGACCGCAACGAGATCGGCATCGCGCAACAAGCTTGCCGCTTCAGCCAGCAGCCGCTTCTTGAGCGCCGGCCAATCGAGCCAGGAACCTTGGATGACGGTTTTACCATTGCCGCCGACTCGCCGGGCCAGGAGCAGGCGCTCTCCAACCCACACCGGACGGCTCACGCCCACTTGCTCGACCTGTTCTACGACGGGGGCTTGATATGCGGGCGGCAAATCGGGCGATGTGTTCGACGCGAGATTGGCCGCGGCCGTTCGCTGCTGCTGATTCATGAGGCTTTGCCGGGCCGCCGTCTGGTATCGCTCGCCGCGCTCTTCGAGATCGCCCGATTTGGTTCGCGCAACCTTACCACCGCCTTTGCCAGTTACTTCTTGCACCGGTTCCTTCGTCAGCTGCTCGGGCGGCGCCGACGGCCAGGCCATATTTCCTTCGAAGTAATGGAACGGGTCGTCCCATTCGGTCGCTTCTTGCGCCTGCGCCGCCTGAGTCGCGGCTATGCTCTTGTTGAGATCGGCCGCCGTCGGCAGCGGCGTGTCGGGCAGCTTGGCCAAGAGCTGTGGCAAATCCACCGCCCTTGATAGTTCCGCCAGTCGTGGCAGCTCGCGCGAATAAGCGGGCGGCGCCTGCGGCGATTGCCACGTTCCATCCGGCCGGGCCTCGAACTGAAGCAGCACGTATTTGGGCGGATCAACCGGCGTATCGCCCAGCGCTCGATACGCGCTAGGCGGGCGAATGACTTCCTCCGCGACAATCGGCGCCAGCTCCGTGTCCATGCGCCACAGCGCCAGGCTCACGCGCTGTTCCAACTCCGCCTCAGCTTCCGCCACGCGGCGCATGCGATCGGCATCGCGCGCCTGCCGCGTGAGCCAGGCCATGGCGCCTGCGGCGCCGACAACGCAGATGAGAAACACCAGCCAAACTTGCCAGGGACGTTTCATTTCGCCAGCATATACCCCTTACCGCGCACGGTCAGCAGCACTCGGGGCTCGTCGCCGGCGTCGCGCAGCTTTTCGCGCAACCGGGCGACGTGCATGTCGATGGTGCGCGTGGTGACGCCGCGGGCGTCGATTTGCCAGACATTCGCCAGCAACTCTTCGCGCGAAACCGCGCGGCCCGAGTTTTGGGCAAGGTATCGCAGCAGCACGCGCTCGCGCTCAGAAAGCTCTTCGCGGCCGCCGTCGGAAAAACGGACTTCGCAGCGGGCAAAGTCGACGCACCCGCCAGGAACCGGCAGTTCATCGATATCGGTCGGCCGCGCCGGAGAACGCCGCAGCACCGCGTCGATCCGCGCGAGCAGCTCGTCGACGCTGAACGGCTTCACGACGTAATCGTCCGCTCCCATCCGCAGGCCGGTCACGCGATCGCGCTCTTCTCCCCGCGCGCTGAGAATGATCACAGGCAAGGTCGGCCGCACGCTGCGCACTTCGCGCAGGATTTCCAGTCCCGATCGGCCCGGCAGCACCATGTCCAACAGCAACAAATCGTAGTCGCGGCTGACCGCGGCGCGGCAACCCTCGTTGCCATCGGCGGCCTGAATCGCATCGTACCCGGCGAACGAGAGCGCATCGACAATCCCACGGCGAATGGCCGCATCGTCTTCAATCGTGAGTATTCGACCGAAGGCCATACGCTCCAACTCACTCAATACAAAGTACGGAATAATCTCACGCAAAGGCGCTAAGGCGCAAAGGAAAAAGAATGAGAGATGAAAGATGAGAGATGAGTGATCGCTTCGGTTGCAAATGACGTTATCCCTCGTCTTTTATGTCTCATCATCATTCCTCTTTGCGCCTTCGCGCCTTTGCGAGAGACATATCAATTGTAGCAAACAAGAAGACTCCCGACCCCGTGCGACGACGCTTGCGGGGCCGGGAGTCAGGGCAGGGTTTCGTCAGCCACATTCTTTTTCAACGTAGCGAGCGGCTCGCCACGGTGGCTGCCGGCTCGGTCCGGCCGTCGTTATCCAGGGCCGTGTACACGTCGCGAGGCGCGAGGCCGAGCCACGGATCGGCACTGGGCGTCAGGAACAGGCTTGCATATACCCATTCGTTAAGCGTGTCGACATCCGCAATAATGGCAGCGGCATCGGCCGACGCCGCGGCTTCGACGAACCGCTCGTGCACGCGCCGATGCAGCAGATACTCGTTGCGAACCGTGTCGAGCGTCATCGAGTCCTCGAAGGAGCGCACGACGCGCAGCACTGGGTCTTCCTGCACCATTTTCGAATATGCCTGCCTGCCGGCTTCGGCCGCATTGGGAAACTCGGCCCGCATCACCGCGATGCTGGCATCATCGAGCTTGACTCGCTCGCGATAGCGATTGGCGATGGCCCGCCAAAGATCGTCGTCCATTCCCGTTTCCAGCCATTTGCCGCCCAAGTTCGCGAATCGCATCATCGGCATCTCGATGCCCGATTTTGAGACGGCAACGGGTGCCGCGTCGATCGCCTCGGGCGAATCGTTTCCCGCGCGGCGTTCGATGGCAATCGCCGCGTTGATCCGCGATGTGACAAGCTGCGTGCCTTCGCGGCCGCTGACTTGCTGGATATCGCGAGCCCAGTTACGCACGATCGCGTCGCGCCGCCGCTCGTGAAAGGCTTGTAACAATGCGGGCCGATCCGTCGGACTCTCGGCGATGTAGGTGCCATGAAACTTCCGCATCCTCGCGAGCCAACCGCGAAATTGCTGCGGCGCATACAGCCCCGGCAGCACATCGAGCGGCTCACCCGCGCTGGTAAGCACGTAGTGGGCGCTGTTGCCGGTGAGGGTGCGCTCCAGCTTGCGGCCGTCGCCGAAGTCGATCGTCACGCGCGGCACCGGGCGCACGCTCTGCCAATGCAGCACATAGTTGTCGCGAAGATAATCGCTGATTTCCTTGTTGGAATACAGCGCCGTGCGAAAGAAGCGGCTGTTCGCACAGCTGAATTCGTCGGTCAACTTGCCGAGCATTCGCAAGCTGAGGATTGGCCGGCCGGTACGCTCGGCGGCGGCACGCGCCTCGGCCAGGTCGGTGTGCCAGTACAACCGCGACACGCTGCACCCACGCTGCGATCCAATTTCATCGATCGCCGTGCGCCAGGCTTCGAGTTGCGCGGTAATCTCCGCCATCCGCCGGCGGTCGGATGCAAGGCGATCTTCCGGCGCAGTCGCTTTCGAGCTCTTGCCATACGAAACGTCGTCAAACGTGCTGTCCGACTCATAACGCAATATCGCCTCCTGCAATGTTGCCTGCTGCTTTTGCAAAGCATCATACGCAGCCAGGGCCGCGTCGAGGCCGTTCTGACCGGCTTCGCGAAGCGATGCTACGACGCGCTCGCGCCGCGCCGGATCGCGCACATCGACATACTTGGCCGCCGCCTGTGAGGCCATGACGGCCACTATCAATCCAACAATCGTTCGAATTCGGACCATCGCAGCTCCTCCTTTCGATTCCGGTTCTTCTTCCCCCACGCTTGGATTCTACGTGGAAAAAGGTGTGCTTCATGTAACGCGAATGTAACAACCGTTGGACGCGACTCGGTCGCCAAATTCGACGGAGGGGTGGCTGGGGCAACGCCCCAGATAGTTCGTGCTGCGGCGGCGAGGGCACGACTGCGCAGCCGTGGTTTACTTTGCCGTAGCCACCTGTCGCTGATGCAACGCGGGTTCGATGATTAAACCGGATCGGCGTCAGAGACGCCTGCCACATTCCCGCGGGAAAAGCGTCCCCATCGGACGCGTTGCTTGCGGAGCGCGCTAGCGAAGTTAAAATGAATCGATGGGGCCAAAACGCCTGCCCGGAGCCGGAGTCTTGCCTTCTCTTTCGCGGAGTTTATTCGTAATCGTTCTCGCCGCAATTGCGCTGGGCTCCATCGAGCGCGAAGCGAGCGCCTGCGAGCGCTGCCTCGTCAGCGGCACGACGGACTTTCACTTGCACGCGGGCGGCGACGATTCACACGATGCGCTTGTCACTCCGTTGCCCGATGGGCTGGCCTCGGCCCAATTCTCTCCTAGTGGTCAACAGTGGCCGCAGCCGGGAGGAAAAGGAACGCCCGTCACGCTCACTTACAGCTATCAGAACATGTTCGACGGCAGCCTGCGGATGCCGGGTGGACAGCCCTTGCCCAATACGCTCATTCGCCGCTCGATTGAAAGCGCGCTGGGGTTGTGGGCCAGCGTCGCGCCGCTGCACTTCGTCGAAGTGCCCGACGACGGCACGTCACACATCGGCAACTATCCCAACGGCCAGTTCGGCCAGATTCGCTTCCGGCACGTTTACATCAACGGCCCCGACATTCCTGGGCAGCAACCGACTGCCAAAGCTCAAGCCTATTATCCTTACCCGGGCAGCAATTTCGCCGGAGACATCGAATTCGATCACGGCGATCCGTGGCAAGAAGTGGGCACGCTGCCGGTGCCCGATATTCTGGGCGCCACAATTCACGAACTGGGCCACGCGCTAGGCCTGCAGCATTCGAACGATCCGCAGGCCAATATGTACTGGATCTTTCGGCGCGGCGCGGGGCCGGGAACCGGGGCGCTTCACACGGACGACATCGACGGCATCCGCGCAATCTACGGCAGTGGCGTGGGCAGCGTGAGGCCGCTGGGGGTGCCCGAACCGACGGCTTGGACAATTTTCGCGTTCGGCGCGGCTCTTCTGCTCGCGAATCGGGCCGTTCGCGGCCGGGGTGGCGTGCCCACGGCTTTGCGTGCGCATGGGAAGTAGTCCCGCAGCATGGCCACTCCGAGCAGTGGCCATGGCACGCGCTCAGGCCAGGCTTCCCATCCGGCCGCTCTGGTAATCGATCATCGCCTGCCGGATCTCTTCGCGCGTGTTCATGACGAACGGACCCTGGCCAACGACCGGCTCGCCAATTGGCTTACCGCAAAGCAAAAGAGCCCGCGACTCCTCAGCGCACTCAATCGCAATCTGATCGCCGGACCGATCAAATAGCGCCAGCTCCACGCCGCGCGCGGTATCGGCGCCATTAAGGCGTAGCTCTCCGCCTTGCACCACGAGCATCGTGGTGAAACCGCTGGGCAACCCGAGCTGCGTCGAGCGGCCCGTGGTAAATTCCAGGTCGCACACCAGAATTGGCGTGACGGTTTGTGCGGGTCCACGCACACCGGCAAACTCGCCGGCAATGACCCGCGCCGATCCTGCGTCGCTTTTCAAGTTGACGCGCGGGATATCGCGGTCGCGAATCTCCTGGTAGCGCGGCGGCGACATTTTTTGTTGCGCCGGCAGATTCACCCATAGCTGCGCGACTTCGAACGTCCCGCCGCTGCGCGTGAACGCTTCGCTGTGAAATTCTTGGTGCACCACTCCGGAGGCGGCCGTCATCCACTGCACGTCGCCGGGGCCGATCTTTCCGCGATTGCCGGCCGAGTCGCCATGCTCTAATTCGCCCTGATAAACAATCGTTACCGTCTCGAAGCCGCGATGGGGATGCTCTCCGACGCCGCGCGGCGCAGCGCCGGACGGAAACTCGAACGGCGCCGCGTAGTCCAGCAGCAAAAAAGGATCGTGCACGTCCGTATCGCGGTTGTACGAGAACAGGCTTCGCACGGGAAAGCCGTCGCCGACCCAATGCGGCTCGAAATTACGCCGGATTTCAAGAAGTTGTTTCATATCGATTTTTCGCCGTGTTCAAACCAATCCAAAAACGCACGAACGAATTGCGGATCGGCGGCAGATTTCTTTAAATCGTCGCCCAGCTGCTCGAACAACTGCCGATACATCGCCTCCAATTCTACGCGCGAGCGCCCCCCGGCGTTAGGCAGCGGCAGCCGCTGGCGCCACAGAATGGACTCGACCAATCGCTGGCGCAGAAAGTCATACACGTCGATGGCGGCGCGCGACATCACGCCGACAGCCAGCGAGATGGCCGCTTCGGGGTCTGTCCCCATTTTCTGCTCTGAGAAAATGGGGACTGACCCCTTCTCTGCGATCGCCTCCGCCTTGTGCCAATAGCCGCAGGGGATGTACAGCAGGTCGCCCGGTTTGAGCAGCACGCGCATGAGCGGCATCAGCTCGCGCTCGTAGTGCATGTCGGCCGGAAGAGTCTCTTCGAGCGGCCACGGGTTCACTGTGTTCTTGCGCAGCGAATACTCTTTCATTCCTTGCGTCTGGATGATGAACACATCTTCCGCATCATAATGCCATGAGAAACCAGGCGCGCCGGCGGGTGTCACGAACATATGAATGTTCACCGGCCCTAAAAATGTCGTTTCAAACGCAACTGCAAGCTCTGCAAGGCCGGGATGATGCCGCTCGGCATGACGCACGAAGACCGTATGGCCGCCCTCAACTAGCGCGCGAATGGCGCCTAACTCAGTGAGTGGCGGCCCGTCGTACCAGCGGCCTTCCCGAACCGCGAACACGTCACCGTCCGGCAGACCAAGCATCGCACCAAGTGCGTCCCACGTCCCCAAGTCGCACGCGCTCGCGGCGCCACCGGCCAGCGAAAACGGCAGCCGGTGTAGGTACTCAGTGATAAAGTTTGCGAGTGGGACGTCGCCAAAAAAACTTTGAATCTCCATGTTGATTTAAAGCGATAACCATCGCCGGACGGCCCCCTCCACGGAAGCCAACTGGTCGGCCGACAGTTCACCGATTTTCCGCACAAGCTTGGCCAGCGGAATGGTCACGAGGTTTTGCGCATCGAATACGCCAGCCTTCAAAAACGGCGCCGCGACAGAAACTTCGAATCGAGAATTCCGCGGACTCGTCGTATGAGTCACAAGTGTGATCAGTGCGCGGTCATCAGGCGCTGGCGGAACGCTTAAGATGAGAGCGGGCCGAACTTTCCCCGCCAATCCGAGATCGACGATCCAAACGTCGCCGCGGTTAGGATTGGGCATCGGCTTCCTCGCGCCGATCGAGTTCCACGAACAAGGCGTCGGCGAGCTCAACCAGTGCCTCGTCTGTCAGGGCGTCTGATTCGCCCGGCTTGGCACGCCGCAGGACCTCTATCGCGGCGACGTGTTGCTCCTCCTTAGTGAGGCTGTCAAAAGTTGCGAGCAATTTTTGAACTGCCTGTGTCATAGCGGCGCCTTGGCGATTATTTCAGCAATGGAAGCGGTAGAAATCTGGCCGCGGGCGAATTGCCCACGGGCCAAATCTAAACCATCACGGATGTATTCCTCTTCGAGCTCCGGAAATGCTCCTTGCTCTACTACGAGATACACCTTGCCCATCTCCTTGTCGGCGATGTGGAGCGCCTCGCCCGGATGAGCAGCCAGCGCTGCGCGCATCTCAGGTGTCAGTTGAAGAGTGGATGTTTCCATATCCGTATCATACCACAACGCCCGAATCGAGAAAATTCTGGTGAATGAGTTATGCCATGCGCATCATCGGCCGCTTTGGAACGCTTCGACCGCTAGTTGCTGAAACTCCCGGCGGATCTCCGAGGCGTCCGAATTCGGCAGTCCGGCCCGCTGGTACATGAGCACGAAGATGCGCTTCTTCACCGGGTCGACCCAACCTTGCGTGCCGTAGTAACCACCGTGGCCGAACGTGCCCGGCGACAGCATGCCGCTGACACCCTGCGGCTCGCGCACAATGCACCAGCCCAGGCCCCATGCATTGCCAGGCGTAAATCCGGTCGTCAGATCGCCGGTTTGCACGCGCGTCATTTCGCGCACCGCGTCGGCCGACAGGATGCGCTTGCCTTGCGACTCGCCGCGGCCCAGAAAAACTCGGTAGAACGCGAGCATGTCGCCCGCCGTGGAGAATAAACCGCCGGAAGGATTCGGCACGCAGTCGGGCTCGCCGATGCCGAGAATCCGCTCAGTCGGCACCAGTGACTTGCGATTCTCGCTGAGCTCGTAGAGCTCGGCCAGCCGCTCGCGCTGCTCGTCGGTCGGGTGGAACGTCGTCTCGTTCATTCCCAGCGGCTCGAAGATGCGCTGCTTCAAAAAGTCATCATAGGCTTGGCCGGACACGACTTCGATGATCCGCCCGCAAACGTTGAGGCTCGGCCCGTATTCCCATTTCTCGCCGGGCTGAAACGCGAACGGCCGCTTCGCCAGCTCGTTCGCAGTTGCCGCCAGCGATACCTCACAGCCTTGATCGCCCGTGAGCCCAGACGTGTGCGTGAGCACATGGCGGACCGTCAGTCCGCGCACGGGCTCGCCGCTCTTGGTTTTCGCATCGGCAAACGCATGAATGTACTCGTCGACCCGATCGTCGAGCGACAGCTTGCCTTCATCAACGAGGATCATGAGGGCCGCCGCCGTGATCGGCTTGGTCATCGACATCACGCCGAACAGTGTGTCGAGATGCATCGGCTGTTTGTTTTGGATATTTGCCAAGCCGACTACCGCTCCATACGGCGGGCGACCTTCCTGATAACAGATCGTCACCGCGCCGGAGATTTCACCTTCCGACACGTGCCTGGCCATTGCCAGGGTCATCACTTCGGAAGGACCTTCGTTGACTTCGCCGAATGCGTCGATTGCCGCGAACGCGATGGCGATTAGCGAGGCTGCAAAGATTGACCAGCCGAAACGATGGCACCGCATGGCGACGTCCTCCAAACCGGTAACGCGTGCCAGCTTGGCAAAGCCGCGCGTGCTGGAGCGGCAATCGCAGGACTTCAGCCGCATCCGTCGTCTGCAACTTCCGCCGCGTTTCGCAACCCACTTAAATCAATCACTCTTCCAGCGGCATGACGAACGCCAGAATAATGTACACGATCGTTCCAGGGAACCCGGCGGAGAAAATCGACAGCAGCACGTACAGAATCCGCACCGCAGTCGGATCCCAACCCAGCCACCGCGCCAGCCCGCCGCATACGCCAGCAATCATCCGATCGTCGCGGCTGCGAACCAATTGACCGTCAGGCATTTCGCCACCCTCCTGCAGATTTGCAATGGTGCTGAATTCGCAAGATTTCAGATTGGTTTTCACCGGCTGAACTCTTGCGCGTTTCGGCTACATCGTATTCGTCCGCCGCCCACCGGTATTGTTCACATCCTCTGCGAAACAATCTAGCCGCGTATGTTATAATTGACGCCTCAACGGCTTCTTCATGGCGACAGGGCTCCGCATATGCTCACCCAGATGGACTGCTGCGGGCTGACCGACGTTGGCCGCAAACGGCCGACCAACCAGGACCACTATCTCGTGGCCGACCTCAACAAGGCGATGCGCGTGCACGCCACGAGCCTCAACCTGGATCATGAGACGCGCGTCTACGGCGGCTCGCAAGGGAAGCTGCTTATTGTCGCCGACGGCATGGGCGGCGAGGCCGAAGGCGAGCGGGCGAGCACCATCGCTGTCGACCAGCTTACGACCTATGTGCTCAATAGCCTTTCCTGGTGCTTTCGCCTCGAGGAGAACGATGAGCGCGATTTTGAAGAGCATCTCAAAGAGGCGCTGGTGTCTTGCCAGGCAAGTATTCAGGCGGTCGCCGGGAAACACCCCGAAATGAAGAGCATGGGCACGACGATGACCATGGTGTACATCGTCTGGCCGCGGGCGTTCGTGGTGCATGTCGGCGACAGCCGCTGCTACTTACTCCGTGCCGGGCAGCTTGAGCAGATCACGCGTGACCACACGATCAGCGCCGTGATGGCCGAGGTCGGCCACATGACCGCCGATGAAGCCCGCCATTCACCCATGCGCCATGCGCTGTGGAACGTGCTGGGCGGCCGCTCCGACGAGCTCTCCGTCGACGTCTACAAGCTCACGCTCGAAGCCGACGACAAGCTGCTCCTCTGCACTGATGGCCTGTACGACATGGTCAGCGACGAAACGCTCCAGCAGATTCTCGAAACCGACTAGAGCGCCGAAGCAACTTGCCGCAAGCTGGTCGACCTGGCCAACGAAAACGGCGGCAGCGACAACATCACGGTGATCGTCTCGCATTTCTTCACGCCGAAGCTTGAAGACCCGCGCGCGTTCGTCGAAGCGGAGGTGCCGCTGGAGGTGCTCACGGCGCCCGTTTCAGATACGTCAAAGACCACTACGTTCGACTCGGCGGGAGCATCTTGATCGGGTGGCACGCCCTGAAAGGGCGTGACTGAACCAGAGGCAACGCGCCACGCCCTTCGCTGTGCTCAGGGCGTGCCACCCGGTTATGAATCATTCCTGGGGTGGCACCCCTGAAAGGGCGCGACTGAACCAGAGGCAACGCGCCACGCCCTTTGCGTCACTTTCGGCGTGCCAATCGAACGACTTGCTCAGGCGTGGTGCCGAATGTCGCTAGTGTTGAATCGACATCGATTCGCTGACGCGTCGTCCGCTTTGCGCCGCCGAGATCGACATGTGAGCGCGATGAACCAAACGCCGGCCAGCGCGCCAGTCGACGGCTCCGGAATCCTGCTAATTAAGAATCCCTGGTTCCGGTAAACGATATGGCCATTTGGAAACGGCGCGTTCGACGGCATGAACAGAATTTCGATGCCGTCGGTGCCGCTCGTGTTTTCAATGCCGACGACTTTGTTGTCGACGTCTTCAAACTGTATCTGGCCATATTGCAGCTCGATGTTGCCGCTAGCTTCGTGGAGAATCAGCTCCATGGTATTGATCGAATTCTCCGGGTCGTCGTTGTCGCGGACCTGATAATAGCCCACGACAAACTCGCGCGCCCCAGCAGGGCCTAGCGTTTGCCGCCGGATAATCCCTCCTTCGGTCGGGTCGAGATCTTCCCACCAGCCGGCAATGAAGTTGTTCGGGCTATCTGAGTTAGGGATCGATTCCCCGGAACAACAATGGCTGCTTCCGGTCGGCGTGAATGTGATGAAGCCATTCGTGGAGATCTCGACTTGCGCG
>DATFGJ010000378.1:0-4561 GCA_035249585.1 Lacipirellulaceae bacterium | reverse complement strand
CGACGCGCGTGAAATTCGGCCCAGCCTCGGCTCGTGGTTGTGCTATGGCCTCGGCACGGAGAATCAGAACCTACCCGCGTTTGTTGCCATGTGCCCCAACGGCTACCCGATTCAAGAGACTCAGAATTGGCAGTCCGGTTTCCTGCCCGGCATTTTCGAGGGCACGTACATAGACACCAAGCACACGGCCATAGAACAGCTCATCGAGCATATTCGCAACGATCGCATCGCGCTGCCGCGGCAGCGCGAGCAGCTCGACTTGCTGCACAGGCTCAATGCGCGGCACGCTCAGGCGCGGCAGGATCATGCGGCGCTGGAAGCTCGCATTCAATCGTTCGAGCTGGGCTTTCGCATGCAGACCGAAGCATCCGAGGCGTTTGACATCAGCCAGGAGCCTCAATACATCCGTGACATGTACGGACCAGGCGTTCAGGCGCGGCAAATCTTGATTGCCCGCCGGCTGGTGGAACGCGGCGTGCGCTTCGTGCAGCTATGGCACGGCGAAGGCCAGCCGTGGGATAGTCACGACGATTTGGAAGTTCAACACCGCAACCTGGCATCGCAATGCGACCGTGCGATTGGGGCGCTGTTGGTCGACTTGAAGCAGCGTGGCCTCTTGGATGAAACACTCGTGCTATGGGGCGGCGAGTTCGGCCGCACGCCTTCGGTGGAGCTGCCGAAAAAAGGCTCGAACCAGGGAAAAATCAATGGCCGCGACCACAACCACTACGGCTTCACGGTGTGGATGGCCGGCGGCGGCGTGCGCGGCGGTTATGTGCACGGGGCGACCGACGAATTCGGCTTCAAGGCCGTCGAAAATCGCGTGCACGTGCACGACCTGCACGCGACGATGCTTCATCTCCTAGGTTTCGATCACGAGAAGTTCACATATCGCTACGCAGGCCGCGATTTCCGCCTCACCGACGTGCACGGCCGCGTGATTCGGGAGCTGATTGCGTAAATCGGTACAGAGTACAAAGTACTCCGTACTGAGTACTCCGTGTTCCCGGCTCCGAGCTCCACGCTCCCTGCTCCCCGCTAAACGAAAAACGGCCCCTGCCGCAGTGCGGCAGGAGCCGTTTCGTCTACATTACATTTTATTCCGCGGGGTCTCCGGACCGACGCGCTGTGCGGGATTAATATCCCCAGCCGCCGTTGAAACCGCAGCTCGGCTCGCAACCGCAGTCGGCTTCGCAGCAGCAATCATTGTGGCGATCGAACAGCCCGAACAGGCCACCGAAGAGGCAGCAGCCACCGCCGCCGCAGCAGTGCGAATCGCAGCCGCAGCTCGGCTCGCAACCGCAATGGGCTTCGTGTTCGCAGCCGCAGCTGGCTTCTTCACAACCACAGCTGGCTTCGCAGCAGCAATCGTTGTGGCGATTGAACAGGCCGCACAAGCCGTCGAACAGGCAGCAGCCACGACGGCCGCAGTGTGAATCGCAACCGCAGCTGGGCTCGCAGCCGCAGGTCGCTTCGTGGCAACCACAGCTGGGCTCGCAGCCGCAGCCGCAATCGCCATGACCACCAAACATGCCGAAGAACGCATTGGCGCTACCGGCAGTGCCGAGCACCAGGACAGCGCTCAGCGTCGCAAGAGAAATACGTCGGATCATTGGGGAGACTCCTGAAAACGGGGAGGGAAACGCGCTTGCACCAAGCAAGGGGCAGGGAGCAACCAGGCACGAGACTTGCTGCTCCGAGCTCCCTGCTCGGCACTCGCGCGAGCGTTGTCAGGTGGTATCGTCTACCCAGTTTGCTAGCTTGATGAATGGCTAAGATTTGCCAGTTCACAGCGATGCTGCCGGATATGCCGTTCCGGCCATGGGCATGGAAACGGATTTAACGCTTGGATGAGTGGGACAAGCGTTTCGCACCTTCGCGTAGCCACGGTATTCACCAACCGTTCGCAGCGCCACTTGTGTTGGCCAGCAGCAAGACCGCGATAGTTACAAGCGGCACGATGACACAAGCCGCTTGAATGGCAACAGCGCGAGCGCCACTGGCGCGCGCGAGCGGACCAACGCTGCAAATCCACAGGGCCAGCGGCGCAATCGGCACTAAGACGAGCAGCCATTGCGGCTCACTCGGATACACAGCCCCTGTGTACGCATAGCCGAGAGCGACGATCACGTAAGGCAGCACGATACTGCGCCAATCTGGCAGCTCCCGGACGAAGAGCGCGGCGGCGCCGCATCCAGCCAGCGCGCCCGCCGGAAGCGCGGCTAACATGCCAAACGTCTCGCTCTGGTCGAACAGGAGCACGGACGTGGTGGCAGCCGCAAGCATCAGCCACCATGGAAACGCACGAGCGGGCAGCAGTTGCGGAAATGGGTAGAGCAGCGCCGTGACAAGCATGATCGCCAGCGACAAGCCGGCCCACTGAATTTGCCAGGTGGGAACCAGCTCGGGCCATTTTGGTACGATCATCCACGCGGCGATGGGGGCGATCACATAAACTGTGGTCCAGCGCTCGCAGCGAGTGACGCCTTCCGCGCGCGTCAAACCGCTGAGAAATGCGGCCAGAATTCCCAGGTAGGGAATCCAGTCCCAGAACTGCGATGGAGCAAGCGTCGTCGTCGAAGGCAAGAGGACGAGGCCGATAAACGTGCCCACGGTAAACGCGACGCCACACCGATACCGTCGCGCGACCTCCCTAGGCCATAGCCAACCGATCAAGATAAATAGCGCCACGGCGGCTAGCGCCGGAATGGCTCCGCCGCGAAGCGCAATTTCAATGGCCGTCTTTGCGTCCAACTCGGCTTCTGACCATCTCTAAAAAAGTAAATAGGTCAACCGAACCGCGCGAGGCCTATTGTGGCGTAACCTTCGGTGTCGGTCGTCCGACGGTCACAGTCATCGCCACTTCCTCGACCACGCGGTCCGGGCCGAAGGTGATGCCGTAATCCGAACGCTTGATATCGAACTTGCTCGTAAGCACGAGTCCTTTGTCGTTGACCCGGACCCTTGCCGGGAACGTGATTGGCTTGGTGACGTCGCGGATCGTGAGATCGCCCGTCACGTTGTATTCACCGCGTTTGCCGCTGACCGGCTCAATCTTCGTCGATTGAAAGGTGGCCTTGGGAAACTGCCGTACGTCAAAAAAGTCCGGGCTTTGCAAGTGCCCCGTCAGTCTGCCAATTGGCGTGATCAGCGAGTCGGTTTCGATTTCCAGCGTCACCGATTCGGGCGCCTTCGACGATTCGTCGACAGCCAGCTCGCCTGTGAATTTTGTGAAGTACCCCGTCCGCGGATCAGGCCGATCGCCCATGTGCGAGCCAACAAACTGGATGGTTGTCGTTTTGGCATTGAGCTCCACTTTGCCTTCGTTGACCGGCACCGGCTTGGGAGGCGGTTCTCTCCGCTGCCGCGTCGCCCGGCCGGGCGCCTGCGCGTTTTGCGCGGCGTCGGAGTACAGACCGAGTGTCACAAGGCAAACGATGGCATAAGTCAGGCTGGAAAGCGTTCGCATGCGTAATGTTCCTCGGAGTTGATGATGAACGATCCTGCGCAACCAGATGTCAAAACTTGGCCCGCCGGCAAATAATACGGCCGCCAGTGTAAGGTGGTTTGCGGCGAGGCGTCAACTTGCCGCATGACAGCAGCAAGTGCTATAAAACGGCAGCTCAACCGCCAGAAGGCCCTGTTTACGCCGGTATTTTACGAGTACGCTTGCCGGCGGCAACCATCATCACTGCTTGTCTTCGACGCTCTACGAGTGTTTGACTTCCCGCGACGCGACACTTTTTGCGACGAGTTGTCGTGTCAGGTAACTAAGAGAGATAGCTGTATGTTCGGCCTTGGGATCGTTGAGTTACTGGTGATCCTGGCAATGCTCGCCATCGCCTTGGTGATCGTTGCCGGCACCTTGCAACGCGGCAAATAGGGGCCGATAAAGACACCAAAGCGGTCGCAACGCGCTCACTGACGCGGCTCGAGGCTCAGTCGCTCGACCGCGCGCTTCGCGACCGCGTGCTGCATGAACAGCCGCCATACCAGGCCGGTGCGCGCGTTTTCGATGGCCACGAGCAGTGGTCCGGCGTCAATGCCCAGATTCTCGTCGTGGCCGTAAGGCGGGTCGAGGCTGAACGAATCGACAAAACCGTAGCCGCCTTCCGCCGGATCGCGCCACACAAGCGGCTTTCCCTTGGGATCCCGCAGGCTCATGAATTCGCGCAGCGCCGCCAGGCTTTCCGCCGGCGTGAACATGACGGCCGACCCGGCCGCATAGGGTGCCACGACACCGTCGTACCACACGTCCTTGTCGCTCAAGTTCGGCTGCACTTCGCCGACGAGATACTTGTCGCGAAAGGCGCAGGGCGCGAGCCCCCAGCGGTCTTCATCAAGAGTCGGGAATCGCCCACTCGCCTCAATGCAGCGCTCCCGGTGGGTCAGAACTGCGCGGCGCGAGTTTTCGAACCAATCCACGGCCGGCTCATCAACGTTAAAGTCGGCCGGGTCGTCGGCGGCCAGTTTCCTGTAATCGATCCAGCAGTGGCTGAAGAAATACGTGAACAAGGAGCCGTTCCACGATACGACGTAGGGCGGCATGTCCGTATGCTGC